>JBDLKB010000247.1:0-1608 GCA_039714055.1 Chloroflexota bacterium | reverse complement strand
CATGACATTGAGGGCAGCACCATAGTCAGTGCCCTGGCTCGAAATGGCACTGATTTTGGAATTCGCATTAGCGGATTGGGAGATCGGTGGTTCACTGCGCCAGCTCCACCTGTCGAAGGTTTGTACTTTCCAGGATTTACTGAGGAGGATGCCAATCCAGATCTCGGTGATAGCACTATCATGGAGACGGTAGGTATTGGCGGATTTGCCATGGCAGCGGCTCCCGCTATTGTCACCTTTGTCGGTGGAACAGCGAAATTGGCACTTGATACCACTTTGGAGATGTATGAGATTAGCGAAACTGAACATCGATTCTTCACCATTCCCGCTTTGGAATTCCAGGGTTCGCCCACCGGAATCGATATTCGCAAAGTTGTGGAAAAGGGTATCACGCCCAGAGTCAATACCGGTGTGGCGCACAAGGAGGCTGGAGTGGGTCAGGTCGGAGCTGGCCTGGTTAAGCCGCCAGTATCAATGTTTGAAGAGGCACTGATTGCCTTTGCTGAAAAATATGGGTTTTAGCCAACCTTAGAACAAGGCTGCCAAACAACAATATAAGAGTGAGGTAACAATGAAACGTGAGCAATTCATCAAGATGATGGATGAAGCCGAGTTGTATGATCTGACCCAAGGCTGCAGCATCTTTACACCCCCATGGCCGGGCGAGAAGTCACTAGAGATTCATTTTTTCAAGCGAGTCACCGGCGCCTATGGTGGCGGACAGGGAGCAAATGGCCAGTTATTGAACTGGTCCAACACTGTGGGCACCCACCTGGTAGGCGAAACTGCCTTTCATTCTGGCGGCAGAGCGATTGCTGATATACCTCTGACCGACCTTATTGGTCCTGGGGTAATCGTCGATATATCGGACGCAGTTTCTGACTATTCCATCTACACTCCTGAGATGATCACTGAGAGGGCAGATGTCCGTAAAGGTGACATCCTCATCATAAACACTGGCTATAACCGCTTCAGTTGGGACCAACCTGACGTCAAGAACCCTGATGCGCAGGGAGGCGTTGAATCTCAAGAATTCGGATTCCTTGTTCGTCATCCAGGTCCATCCCTCGAGTTCTTCCAATGGGCAATAGACATGGAACTCAAGGTGGTTGGAGTCGACTGTGGTTGCGCTGAACATCCCATGAATACGCCTATTCGCAGGATGCACGATAATCATTTTCAATTAGCTGAAGCTAAACTCCAGAGCGAGCATGGCATGTCATGGGACGAGATGTTTCCTCCCGATGACTATTACGACATGACCCACATTGACATGCCCAAAGCACATTTGCTTTTGGCGGAATCAATCGTGGGGCAGATCAACGAGTTGAGCAACCAGCGAGCCTGGATCATGATACAGCCAATTCCCTTTATGGAAGTGGAGACCTCATGGTCTCGCGTCTGTGCTTTGCGCCCGCCGGAATGGATGAACGAGGACGAGTTTTTTGCCGCAATGGGCAGCTCGGAAATGCTAGACTTGACCATTCCCTTTAGTGTACAAACACCTCAGTGGGCGAACTATGTACCGCTGACTGTTACCTACACTAAACGTGTGGGAGGACAACATTTCGGTATGGGAAGAAATGGCTCCATATGCAATGCCAGCAT
>JBDLKB010000246.1:0-1747 GCA_039714055.1 Chloroflexota bacterium | reverse complement strand
TCATTTGCCCTCTTGAACTCACTGGCAGAGGCAATATCCGAGATCGAGATTGAAGGTGAATTCAACAACACCATCTTCGATGAAGCCCAGAAAACCAAGAGTCGAGAGGAGATTGAGCGGATTCGGGAAATCGGGGTCAAAACATCGAATGTAATGCGCCAAGCCATAGAGTTCATTCAGTCGCATTACGAAAAGGATGGTTTTATAGTCAAGCAAGACCAAACCCCTCTGACAATCGGCGAGGTAAAACGACACGTACTTAAAGCATTGTTCGAGGTAGGACTTGAAGACCCGGAGGGCATGATATTTAGCATCGGTCGGGATGCGGGAGTACCTCACAGCAAGGGTGAGTCCGATTCGCCAATTAGAATCGGCGAATCTGTTGTGTTTGATCTGTTCCCCCGCGAATCTGGCGGAGGGTATTTTCATGATATGACCAGAACATTCTCAATCGGCAGTGCCCGAGATGATGTACAAGAGACTTTCGATCAGGTCAAATTCTGCTATGACAAGATCGTGGATTCCTTGCAGGTCGATGAACTTGCTAGCAGGTATCAGCACATGACCTGCGATATTTTCGAAGAACTTGGTCATGAGACAATCAGGTCCAACCCCAAAGTTGAGAATGGTTATGTACACTCACTTGGGCATGGATTGGGCATTGAACTCCACAGCCACCCGAGATTCTCCACTCTAGAGACCAATCAAGACAGACTAGTACCTGGTTCAGTTTTCACCATTGAACCCGGCCTCTATTATCCAGACCGCGGATTTGGGGTAAGATTAGAGGATGTATGGACTTTGAATCACGATGGTGAATTCGAGTGCCTTACTGATTTTCCCAAGGAGCTGGTAATAAAGTTAACGGGCAGCCCTGATGTTGGTGGCATTCATCGCACCAACTAGTGAGAACCTATATCAAGGAGACAAATAGCGCATGATCCGAATACTAGGTATCGAGACATCGTGCGACGAAACTGCAGCCGCCGTTGTTGCTGACGGAACTGAGATCGTCTCAAATATTGTTGCATCGCAAACTGATCTGCACGCTAAATATGGCGGCATTTTTCCCGAAGCTGCTTCACGCGCCCACATAGAGGTCATTTATCCTGTCATCCAGGAAGCGATGGAGTCTGCCCATATGGGTTGGGACGACCTGGATGCCATTGCGGTGACACGTGGGCCTGGTCTCGCTGGGAGCCTTCTGGTGGGAGTAAATGCTGCTAAAGGAATCGCCCTGGCGCGTGATCTTCCCTTGCTGGGCATCAACCATCTTGAAGCACACCTCTATTCGACTTGGCTTACAGAACACCGCGATCAGCTAGAGTTTCCTATTCTCGGGCTTATTGTTTCTGGAGGACACTCGGAGTTGATTCTCATGTTGGATCATGGAGTGTACCGTAGGTTGGGCAGGACCATTGACGATGCTGCAGGCGAAGCTTTTGATAAGGTCGGCAGATTGCTTGGATTGCCCTATCCAGGTGGACCATCTATTCAGCAGGCAGCGCTCAATGGTGATCCGGAGGCATTTCAATTCCCCCGGGCTTGGCTCGAAGGATCGCTCAAGTATTCGTTTAGTTTCAGCGGAGTCAAGACGGCAGTACTCCGACGAATCCAACAGATGGAACAGCAGAGCACGAGTCCCCCCGTATCTGATCTAGCGGCATCGTTCCAGGCGGCTGTTGTCGAGGTGTTGGCAAAGAAGACAGCATTGGCAGCCAATGATTTCGATGTCTCCTCTGTGGTA
>JBDLKB010000245.1:0-1961 GCA_039714055.1 Chloroflexota bacterium | reverse complement strand
TGAAAATGGCTTTGGGAGAAAATCCCAAACGGGTGTACGGACAGCAAAAGAAGAACCCCTCAACGCGTATGGGCAATGCCGCTGAATTGAGGGCTGCCTTGGTCAACGCGCGCAACTACCTGGACAAGTGGGCGCGATATGAGAAGGAACTTACCGAGTACCAAGAAAAGACGGCAAACGAAGATGAAAAAGCAAAGCAACCAAAACCTCCTGAGCGTGATCTCAAACTGGAAGCGTTGGGAAGGGTGCTCAATCGCGAAATGATGGCACGTGTCCATGCCCACCGTGCCGACGACATGTTGACCGCTATTCGCATTGCTGAGGAATTCAACCTGGATCTCTCCCTGGAACATGCCACAGAGGGGCACAAGATTGCTGATCTCCTTGCTCAGAAAGGTGTTCCTGTCACTGCTGGTCCCATACTTTTCTCGCGGATGAAGTACGAGTTACGTGAAATGACGCCAAAAAACCCTGGAATCATGGCAAATGCAGGAGTCAAAGTCGCAATCCAAACCGACGAGATGTCCGCCGTCAAGTATCTACCGATTAACGCTGCATTGGCAGTACGTGAGGGAATGAGTGAGGATGACGCTCTTCGAGCCATCACCATCAATGCTGCGGAAATCATCGGAGTTCAAGATCGAGTTGGTAGCATTGAGGTGGGCAAGGATGCTGATGTTGTTATCCTTGACGGTCATCCATTTGATTATCGATCACAGGTACAAGCGGTATTTGTGAACGGCAAAATTGAGTACCGCCGCAAAGAGTAAGTCCGAGTAAATGAAGAAGACACACAGGAGGTCAGCAGCGTGGAAGAGATTACGTTCGAAGCTGCACTTGAGGAACTGGAGACAATCGTATCTCAGCTTGAAGCAGGCGAGATATCACTTGATGAATCAATCAAATGCTACCAAAGGGGTAGCGAGCTTCTCAAGTTCTGCAGCGAAAAACTCGCCGCTGCACGGCTTCAAATCGAGCAGCTATCTTTAGACGATTAGCTGGTTGTTGTTGGCAAAGCGAGCTTGCTGGTTATTCCAAGACATACCCGCCTGCGGTAATGAAGATGATACGTCGACTAATACCGTTTCTCCTCATTTCGATCGTCGCTGTTACTTCCTGTTCCGGTAGTAGATCGGAGATCGGCACCGAATTCTCTGAACCTGAGCCAGTGCTGCAGATACAGGTTGAAGAGCTCTTGTCTCATTCCGAGATGTACCATGGTCGAATGGTAAAGGTTGGTGGGCGCATTTCGCCCTTATCACCAACACAGTGCGCAATTGGCGATCCACTGCTGCCCCCGGCTTCATTCACCCTTGCTGATGGCGAGCGCATTATATATCTTCAAACTAGTGGCAATGGCTTTGACCTGGCTCCACCAGGTTTGGCATTATTAATAGAGGGGCGGTGGTTATATTGGACTGGTCCCGTTGGATGTGAATCGTTAGCCGTTCAAACCAGTATGTGGTATCTACAAGTAACCCGAGTTCTATATCCCAATCCGCTTACGAAAGCGATTGAACCACCTGGTGACTTGACTCCTCAGCCAATAGATACGCCAGTTTCAACTGAAGAGATTGCGCAGCCTTTGGCGACACTACAAACGCCCACACCAAGTCAACTTCCCAGTCCTACTAGCAGACCGATCAGCACTAGTGCGCCTACTGCAACGCCAATCGAAGCTCCGATGGATTCACCTCTGGCAACTCCGACTGGATCTGAGGCTTCACCTACTGTATCAAGTATGGACTCGCCGATTGCTTCTCCAACTTTGACCCCCAGCAACGTGACAAGTAGTCCTTCCCCCGAGCCAACTAGGGAGCAACCCACAGCCACACCAACTCCGGATGCAAGCCCGACATCATCTCCAACACTTAGGCCTACCCCAGCAGTGGATGAGATGGGATTCATTGATCACAACACGATTGTGAATGCGATAATTGAAGATCAGAATAGTCATCGGT
>JBDLKB010000244.1:0-2078 GCA_039714055.1 Chloroflexota bacterium | reverse complement strand
ACGAGCGTAGCGAAGCTTCCGCATCCTGCTCACGCCCCTCACCTACATCCCTGTAGGCGAAGTAATCTCAAGCAGATTGCCGCGTCGCTTCGCTCCTCGGTGCGCCACGAAGCGCAATTTATCTAGCTGATGGAAGTTCAGCCTCAAAAGTGCCGACCCAGCACATTGAGTATCGAGTCTTGAGCGATGTCAGGTAACTGACATCGTTAAGCGTAGACAGAGAGTTTGTAGACCGGAAGCCGTATGGTTGAAGTGATTGAGCCCCGTTACCGAGTCATTTGAGAGAGTTGATGATGTCGAGGATTCAGAAAACACCATCATGCCAAGCATTAAGGGCAGTCTGGCATGGTCTCTCCGGGGTCGTAGAGCCTGGTATGCAAACAAAGATAGATTATGAACGTGGGATACCCTGTCGTTTCTTCAGGAAAGAAGTATTGATGAACAAGTCTAAACAGCGAGGACATCAAAATGGGCGGCAGGGAGTCAGAGATCCCATAGTACTGATGAAGCTGGGTAACGCCAGTGGAGGGAAGGGGATCGGGTCTGTTTGCTCTTGTGCGGGACACAGCTAGATGATCACAGAATCATCACCACAGCTGACCACAAAACGCGCAAGAATACGACAGCGTTCTGCAGATGATCCTCACATGGTGTTCACGCAATTGATGCACCACTTCAGTGAGAAGAATTTGCAGCAGTGGTACCACAGCCTGTCGGGAAAGGCGGCTTGTGGAATCGATGGAGTCAGTAAATCTGACTATGGTGAAAATCTGCTAAGGAACCTCGAAGGCCTGCACCAACGACTGAAAGGGATGAGCTACCGCCCAAGCCCTGTCAGACAAGTGTGGATACCCAAAGATGGCCAACGCAACAAGTTGCGACCACTGGGGATAGGCAACTTTGAGGGGAAAATCGTAGAGAAGGGCATCCAGCAAATACTGGAGGCCATCTATGAACCGCTATTCTACGACTGCTCCTATGGATTCCGCCCCAAGCGCGGATGTCATGATGCAGTCAAAGCCCTGCGGAGCTATCTCTACGAACAGCCCGTACAGGAAATCATCGATCTGGATCTGGCCAACTACTTCGGCAGTATCGATCATGACATGTTGATGTCGATACTGGGAAGAAAGATCCAGGACCAGCGGTTTCTACGCTACATCAAGCGTCTGCTGAAAGCAGGCATACTGGACAAAGACAACCTCATCGTCAGTGAGGAAGGCGTACCACAGGGCAGCGTGTGCAGTCCTGTGCTCGCCAATATCTTCGCCCACAGTGTTCTGGATGAGTGGTTTGAAAACACCGTCAAGAAAAACTGCAAGGGACGGGTTGCATTGTTCAGATATGCTGATGATGCGGTGATTTGCTGTGAAAACAGCGAAGATGCCGAGCGCATTCACCGAGTGATCGGCAGGCGATTGGCAAAGCACCACCTCGCACTCAACGAGGAGAAGACACATAGAATCGAGTTTGATCGGAACAATCGCCAACAAAGCGGCAGCTTCGACTTTCTTGGATTCACCTTCTACCTTGGACTGAGCAAGAGAGGCGCAGTATTGCCGAAGGTGAAAAGTAGTGGCAAGAAGCTACGGGTAAAGCTCAAGCGGGTGAATCAATGGTGCAAGGAGAATCGCAACCGCTATCGATTGCGAGAACTCTGGCGAATATTCTGCATGAAATTGCGGGGGCACATTCAATACTATGGCGTATCGTTTAATGGGCCATCTATACACCGTTTCACGAAGCAGGCGATATTCCTGTTTCTGAAATGGCTGAATAGACGGAGTCAAAAACGATCCTTGACGTATGAACAGCTTAAGCAATACATGCAAATCCATCCAGCACCTGCGATTCGGATACACCATAGGTTATATTGATGACACGGCGTTGTTTAAGAATAGATCATGAGCCTATTGCCTTAATAGGGCACGATGGGTTCTTACGGGGGTTGTGTCGGGTGACCGCCACTTCTACCCACTCTCTGCTTTTTACCGCCGGTGATTTACGACGTTACGTGTCAGAAGGCCGCTGGGGTTTGTCTTTAAAATGGCGCCATTATTGGTCGATGGCAATCATTC
>JBDLKB010000243.1:0-2195 GCA_039714055.1 Chloroflexota bacterium | reverse complement strand
ACTGTGCTTCCCGGAGGCACCAGGGCAGAATATACAGCACTGTTAGCGGGAGAGCCGGACAAGGGCTGCACATTGACCCGAATCTGGTTCGCATCCACGCTGTTGGTGGCAAATACCTCGGCAGCGCGACGCTGAGCCAGGGTCTCCAGCACATTGACGTATTCTACCCCGCGGTAATAGCGCCTGTCGGCATAGCGACGATACCAGGATAGCTGCTCTTCATAATCCAGGATCTCACTCTCGGTCAATCCGTAAAGCCTGGGATCAGGATAACCCTCGGCATAGATGTTCTGAAACACCGATCCCAGCGCTTCTCTAATTGCTTCGGGAGCTTGACTTTCAGATGGAATAAGGATCAGCTTGCGTGACTGTCTTTCAGCTTCGTATCCGATCAAGTCGGCTACTGCCTGGTCGGTATTCTTTAGATCATTAACGAAAAAGTCAAGCATCTATCACACTCCTATCGTATTGCTATCGTTACGCTCATGAGTGCCAAGCATCACATTGACGCGCATATTTCGCTATTGTACAATGCTTTTGCACTTGTAACAGTTAGAACGGAGACTGCCTCTAGCATTCCGGTGAGAAAAGCTGATTAACAACCTCTCAACAACACTTTGCTGATGACAATGATCTCCTGCCAACTGCATGCTCAAGCCTTGAACCACCAGTGCACAGACTCGGACGGTGCAGGGCATGTCATACTTACTCACATTATTATCTCAAATCATTGGAGGTACGATGTATAAGAAACTGTTCATTCCCGGACCCACTCACGTTGAAGATGAGATCCTCGACGCCATGGCAATGCCCATGATCGGACACCGAGCCAAGGAGTACTCTGATCTTCATGGCGCTGTGGTTCCCAAACTGCAAGAACTGCTCTTTACCAAGAATCGAATATACCTTTCTTCTTCATCTTCAACCGGGATGATGGAGGGTTCCGTTCGCAACTGCGTCAAGAGTAAGGCTCTAATGACAGACTGCGGCGCGTTTTCCAAACGATGGGCGCAGATCGCCAAAGCAAACGGCAAGGAAGTTGAAGTGATCAAAGTTCCAATGGGTCAGGCGGTGACACCGGAGATGGTGGACGAGAAGCTGGCTCAAGGGGGAATTGACACCGTATGTATCACTCATAACGAGACCTCCACCGGAGTGATGAATCCTCTGAAAGATATCTCTCAAATGGTCAACCGCAAGTACCCTGATGTATTGATCCTGGTGGACGCGGTCAGCTCCATGGCAGGCGCAGAGATCCGGGTAGATGACTGGGGCTTGGATGTGGTGCTGGCAGGTACACAAAAGTGCTTTGCCGTTCCCCCGGGATTGTGTGTGGTTTCAGTGAGCGATCGCGCCATGGAACGCTCGAAAAAAGTACCCAACAAGGGATTCTACTTTGACTTTTGGGCCTTGGAAAAGAAAGCCGTGGTTAGCCAGACCCCGGCAACACCGGCTATCAGTCTGGTCAATGCACTCAATGTGCAACTGGATCGAATTCTTGCTGAGGGTGTCGATGCACGTTTTGCCCGGCACAAGGAAATGGCTTCATTTGTGCAAAACTGGGCGCGAGAGAAATTCGCCATCTACGGCGACGAAAACTATCTCTCCTCCACCGTCACCAATGTGCACAACACTCGGGGTATCAGTGTGGCCGATTTGAACAAGGCACTGGCGGAACGCGGCGCTATGATCTCGAACGGTTATGGCGACCTGAAGGAAAAGTGCTTCCGCATCGCCCATATGGGTGATCTGAAGATGTCGGACATAAAGTGGATCACCTCCCAGATTGAAGACATACTTGGGTTGTAGTAATTGTTGTTTGGTAAATGGAGACTGAAATGAAAGTATTAATATGTGACGCCACGGCAGCATCGGCTATTGAGCAGATGCGTCAAGCGGGACTAGAAGTTGTGGATCAACCGGATATCACCCCGGAAGAGCTGATGCAGGTCATTGGCGAATACCAGGGAATGGTGGTTCGTAGCCGGACCAAGGTGCGCGAACCGCTCATTGACCAGGCAACGGATCTGAAGGTGATCGTACGCGGCGGTGTAGGACTGGATAATATCGATGTGGCATATGCCCAAAGCAAAGGTATATCCGTACTCAATACCCCTTCGGCTTCATCTGATTCGGTAGCGGAACTGGCAATTGGGTACATGTTCGCCCTCGCCCGCCGCATTCCCCAGATGACG
>JBDLKB010000242.1:0-2229 GCA_039714055.1 Chloroflexota bacterium | reverse complement strand
GTGGGTGGTTTTACTCACCTACCTACCGAGGATGAGTTGAAGAACATGCGCCAGCGTCTGGTTGAATTGCGTAAGGACATGGATGAGACGGTTGCTCTTTTTTCATCTCTGGAGTGGCCTGGTTTTGAACGTGAAACCGAATATGTTTCGCTCACCAAACCAGATGAGTATGCGTTCATTGATGGTCAAATCAAGACCAGTGATGGATTCCTCTATGAATTGAGAGATTACAAGAAGGTCACTAACGAGACAATCGTACCTCATTCGACCGCAAAGCATTGCCGACATAATCGAGAGTCGTACATGGTCGGCGCATTAGCTCGGTTCAATAACAACTTTGACCAACTGCACCCGAGAGCGAAAGACGCAGCAAAGGCGCTGGGAATTGAACCTATCTGCTACAACACCTTTAAGAACACCGCAGCCCAAGTAGTTGAAATGGTTCATAGTGTGGAAGACAGCATTCAGATCATCGATGAGCTTCTCGTACGCGGAATTCAGCAGGAAAAGCCAACCGAATTCGAGGTGTCAAAGGGCTCTGGAGTGGGTTCGTGCGATGTGCCTCGAGGCATCCTGTTTCATAACTATGAGATCGGTGACGATGGCAGGATCGAAGGCGCAAACTGCATCATTCCGACCGGTCAGAACTATGCCAACATGGAAGCAGACATGCGTGCTTTGGTGCCGCAGATTCTCGATCGCTCTGAAGCAGAGATAACGCTGATGATGGAGATGTTAATCAGAGCATACGATCCCTGCATATCGTGCTCAACACATATGCTAGACGTCAAGTTTGTGAGATAGCGTTTGGAGAAGACCAAAACCTGCTTGATCCTGGGAGTTGGAAATCCTTTGATGGCGGATGACGGCGTAGGACACGTCGTGGTAAAGCAATTGCTTGAATGTGAACTGCCAGAGAAGGTTCATGTTCTAGATGGTGGTACTCAAGGCATTGGACTGATCCCTGAGATAGAAAAGTACAATCGACTTATAATCGTCGATGCGGTGAATCTTGGTATCGATCCAGGTGAGTGGAGAAGGTTTTCCTTGAGATCATCGCAACTAAATTCGGTTGATTCTCAACACTTTTCATTGCACGAGGCAAATCTGGCATCAATGCTCAAGTTAGCTGAGGCGCTTGACGCTCTTCCGCCCGAGGTTATCATCTATGGCATTCAACCTGAGAACCTGGACTGGGATTCGCCCATGAGTGAATCGGTGCGATCATCCATAGACCCAGTCACTCGAGCGATTCGAGAAGAAATTGCAGCTACTTGTAGTATCGAATAGGATATCGAGTAATACATCATATTGACTAATTAGGAGGAAATATGGCCAAGATTCTCATCATCGATGATGATCCCGATATGGTATTGGCAGCTCAGTTAACGTTGGAAGCAGCGGGGCACGAAATTTACAAGGCAGCAAGCGGCACAGAAGGCCTGCAAATGGTCAAGGAGGTAAATCCTGACCTGATAGTGCTTGATGTAATGATGGACACCACGACTGAAGGATTCCAAGTGTCACTGCAATTGCGCAACCGCGATCCTGGATCTGAGTTCCAGGCTTATCGAGATATCCCGGTCATAATGCTCACCGCCATCCATACCACCACGCCACTTCGTTTCGGACCAGATGATGATTATCTTCCAGTGGACGTATTCATGGATAAACCACTAGACCCAGACCTACTGGCAGCAAAGGTCAAGGAACTGTTGAGCTAGCACGCGATTCTTTAGACGCTGGGATGGAATAGTTCTCATCAGGCAGTCCCAATCCCGGCCATTCTAATCCTCTTGTTTCACATGATGTCAGTGAATAATGTGAATTCATCCTGGTATACAGGTTCAGGTGATGACGGCTCCACCTCGCTTTTTGGTCCCGAACGAGTGAGTAAGAGTAGCCCACAGCCCGAAGCCTATGGATCTGTAGATGAGGCTTCAGCTTTTCTGGGCTTGATTCGAGCTCAGATAGATGACAAGTCTGCGGCGATATTGAAAAGAATCCAAAACGATTTTTACGTAATCATGGCAGAGTTGGCTTCGACTCCTGACAAGCTGAGTACTATTGACCGCTTGGATAACGATCGACTCCACTGGCTGGAGACCCAAATTGATCTATTGGCTGAGGAAGTGGAACCTGTCACGGATTTTGTCCAGTCGGGTGACTCGAAACTTGGGGCATTGATTGATGTGGGACGTACTGTGGTAAGGCGAGCAGAACGCAGGA
>JBDLKB010000241.1:0-2237 GCA_039714055.1 Chloroflexota bacterium | reverse complement strand
TGCGTGATGTTCTAGTGGTCACTATCGATGCCGCCGGATGATTGACCAGAGGATTATAAATGTAGGGTTTATCACGTCAAGGTGAATCTGTGTATCGACAGCGGTTGACCTAGACTTGGTGCGCATATTAGATGTACCGCTCAATCTATTGACTAGTCCTCAATATGTATCCGCAACTCGGCACACTCGGCTGCAATCTAGACAAAGCCTATGCCATAATGTATAATCTCGCCGGTCGAATACAGACCGTATTTATCATTCGGAGGCATAGATGGCAAACACGAAATCAGCCATCAAACGAATTCGTTCGAGCAATAGAAAACGGCAGTACAATCTGCGATACCGAAGCCAGGCACGCACATACATTAAGCGCACACGCGCCTTACTTGAAGCTGGAGAGATCGAGCAAGCCAAAGCTGCTGCTGATCTTGCGGTAAAGACATTGGACAAAGCTGCCAGCAAGGGTGTGGTTCACCCCAATAACGCAGCTCGGAGAAAATCACGTTTGATGCGGCAACTGGCAGCGGCAGAAAAGGCAGATTAACGTTTTACCGCTGTAAGTGATAAAATGAGACATCGCTAATCGTTAGCGATGTCTTTTTCTTTGCTTAAGGAGAACGTATGCGTGTCCTCGTAACCGGTGGTGCAGGTTTCATAGGGTCTCATCTGTGTGACTACTATTTGAATTCAAGCAACCAAGTGATAGCGTTGGATAATCTCATTACTGGTCGCCGTCGCAACATAAGACATCTCCTTGACAATCCTTCATTTGAATTCATTCTCCACGATATCACTCGAGAGATCACCATCGATGAGGATCTCGATGCTATTCTGCACTTTGCATCACCTGCAAGTCCAGTCGATTACCTCAAGTTTCCCATCGAAACTCTTGAGGTAGGCGCACAAGGAACAAAGAATGCGTTAGATTTAGCAAGAGAAAAGAATGCAGTCTTCTTGTTGGCATCTACCTCGGAAGTCTATGGAGACCCCCTGGAAAATCCTCAGAATGAGCGTTACTGGGGAAATGTCAATCCCATTGGGCGCCGAAGTGTATACGACGAAGCTAAGAGATACGCGGAAGCATTAACTATGGCATATCACCGTCACTACAACTTGGACACACGCATTATCCGAATCTTCAACACCTATGGACCACGCATGCGGATGCATGACGGTCGCGTTGTACCCAATTTCATTCATCAAGCGATAACAGAGCAAGAGTTAAGCGTCTTCCATGACGGCGCTCAAACTCGTAGTTTTTGTTATGTGGATGATCTCGTCAAGGGAGTTGATGCTGTTCTACAGCAAGGCGATCACATGCCCTATAATTTAGGGAATCCAAACGAGCTTCCGATAATAGAGTTTGCCAAACTCGTGTTGCATGCTACGGAAAGCAAATCCAAGCCTCAACTAGTGCAACCAAGTGAAGAACGAATCGCAGATGATCCCCGCGTACGACACCCCGATATTACCCGAGCTAGAACCAATTTAGGCTGGGAACCACAGGTCTCACTGGAAGAGGGTCTAGCTTATACGATAGCATACTTCCGAGAGAACAAATGATTGAGCGGTTGATTGACCGCCTGCAATTCCGACCGGCACAGTTGTTGATCTATCTCGTTGCAATCTGTGCTGGCTTGTCCTTGTTTCATCTCCAACTGCCCATGGCAGCAACCGTTTTGCTCGGTTTGGTTCTAGTAACAGCGATCATTATCGAACCTCTGGTGGGATTATCAGTCGCGATAGTGATTGGACCCTTGGGTGCGATTGAGAACGCCATTCTCCACACCGGTTCAGTAGACTCTGCTCAGATCGTGCTGGTACTCACCGCCGGTTCATGGATCGCTCACCGAATACTGCGCAGGCAAGTAGAGTGGCCCAAAGGCATTGTAGCGATATCGATTTCCTACGCCGCATTCCTCTTGGTAAGCATAATATCTCTGCTAATAGCAGTGGATCTTGCTGCTGCTTTGAAGGAAATTGCCAAGTGGCTTCAGATCGGATTGGTGGCAGTCATGATAGCATTGCCGGGAAGGGATCATTCCAAGGATGCGGTTATCAAATGGATGGCTGCTGCACTCGTTGTTTCAGCTCTGGTCCAATCAGCAGTGGGCATATGGCAGTTTGGTATAAGAGGTGATGGACCGGAGCATTTCAGTATCCTTGGCCAGTATTTCCGAGCCTATGGTACCTTCGAGCAGCCTAATCCATACGCAGGCTTTCTGGGCTTAGTGCTG
>JBDLKB010000240.1:0-2256 GCA_039714055.1 Chloroflexota bacterium | reverse complement strand
TCAATTCGAATCCAAATTGCCGTAATTGCATTGACGGTCTTGTTAATGCTTTCCTCAAGGGTTCCGGTGCCCAAGCTGTTGTGGCTGGGCAAACAACTACTTCCTGTCACCGTAGTAATTCTCCTGCTTCAGCCGTTCTTTTCCTCAGGACATGGTCGTGTACTGTGGAACTTGGGACCCATTAAATGGACTGACGAAGGCGTGCTTGCTGGAATCGTGTACGCTAGCAGAATGAATGCCATGGCATTTGCAGCTGCGGCAACACTGTTCACTACCGATCCATCGGACATGGTACAGAGTCTAGTGCAGTCCGGATTCCCATATGATTGGGGGCTTGCACTCGCCCTCGCTATTCGATTTATTCCCACTTTGTACGGCAGCTTTGAAGCAATTAGTGATGCTCAGCAGGCGCGAGGATGGGATCCAAGGTCTGGCAGTATTATGCAGCGAGTGCGGAATTACTTGCCGCTGCTGGTAGCGGTGATCGTCAGTACTTTGAGGACGGCAGATAATCTTGAACTGGCACTAGTGGCTAGAGGATATGGAGCCACACACATTGGTGAGCAGGCATCACCTGCGGTCAGAGGACCGCGGACCCGATTGCATGAGATTGAGTTGAACTCTAGTGACTGGTTGATAATAGCAGCATGCGTGGTTGCGTTAGCAACATTCGTGTTCTTGGTTGCTACAGGGGAGATTTCACCGTAAGTAAAGCGATGGAGAACTGCGTACCTTCACCCAACCGACTAGATACAGTTATTCGCCCCCGGTGAGCATCGACAACATCACGGACGATACTTAGCCCAAGACCAGATCCGCTCGATTCATCCCGGGTATCAGCACGGTAATACGGGGTGAAAATGTGGGGTTGATCATCCTCTGAGATACCGATTCCGGTGTCTGTCACTTGGATTCTCGCCGTTTTACCTATCTGATCCAGAGAGAAGGTAATTGTCCCTTCTTGAGGAGTGTATTTACGTGCGTTATCCAGCAAGTTGCGCAACGCCTGCTTTAGCAAGAACGTATTTCCCATCACCCAGATGTCAGGTTCAATGTCATATTCGAAATTCAAACCTTGCTGCGCCAGCAGAGCTTCTGTCTCACTTGCGATTTGTAGAGCAGTGAAGCTGAGTTCAACTCGGACACGAGGACGAGTTAAGATCGCCTCTTTGATATTCGAGTATTCCAACGTTTCACCTACCAGTTGACTCGCTTCCAAAGCCTGCAGCTTGATGTTTGACAGCGTTTCGTCAACTTGATCATCTGGCAGTGAAGCGTGGTTCTCGAGCAGAAACTGAGTAAAGGTGGTGATTGCTTCTATTGGAGTGCCGATCTCGTGTTTGGCATAGCTCAGAAGCTCGCTCCGGTCGCGTGCGTGCTTGCTAACAACGGTGGTGTCGCGCATGGTAGCTACCATGCCAATGAGTTCGCCATCGAGCTGTACGCGCGCTCCCGACACCTCAAGGATAGTGGGATCATCGCTTGCGGGATGATCGAGATCAAAGACGAAATCAGTTCGGGTGTGGCTTTCTAGCGATATCAACAGCATCATTGACAGCTTCCGTTGCGCTTTTGCATTCAGGATTCCACCAGGCTCGAAGAGCTCATGATAGCGAGCATTCCTCAATAGCACATTCCCTTTGGGATCGATCAAGACGATCGCCTCAGAAGCGCTGTTCAGCACTGCTTCTAGTCGCTCGGATTGCGATTGCCACGCTGCCATGAGATGCACATTTTGCATGTAGAGACCTACCTGGCGGCAAATAGTAACCAACAGATCACGCATATGATCGTCGAATATATGTACACCCTGTTTACAAACCAGGGTGAGAGCTCCAACTCGCTCATCACCAGCAACAATGGGAATGCCCAAGACTCCCATATTTGGATGACTGCGTCCGAACTCTATCATCGCATCAGCAATACCGTTCTGTGCTGCTCCTTCAAACGCAGCTTTGTCAATGTTGGAGATATCTAACACTATGGGGGTAAGCTTCTCCATTGACTGAGCTGCAATACTCCATTTAGGATCCAATACATACCCAAGAAGATTGTCCGGCACCTGGTCCCCTGCCGCGTGTGTTCCCCGAAGAGTCAGAGTCTCGGAATCAAGCAAGGAAATGAAGACAAAATCAACCAACGGAAACGCTGTCATGATGTGATCTAGGAATCGATCAAATACCTCATCAAGGCTTACTCTACCGCTTAGATCGAAACTGATTCGATCGATCAGCTCCCTGTCTCTGGCTAGTCGTT
>JBDLKB010000239.1:0-2281 GCA_039714055.1 Chloroflexota bacterium | reverse complement strand
GTAGACAAAGAAGAGTTGGCTGAATACAGTGCCCGGACCTTCACGAATATTGACAATAGATCCATCGACCACGCCATCTTCATCTCCAATCTGTTCTGGAGTAGGGGTAGGCGTAGCAGTAGGCTCTTCCGCCACAGTGACTGGTGTAGGAGTGCTGGTGGCAGTAGGTTCAGGTGTTGGTGTATGTTTGGCTACAGATACATTCAAAGCACCAAGGGAGGCTATTTGGTTGTCAAGTGCCAACTCGCCGCGAATCTGGAATTCGCCGGTTTCATCCGGAGCGATCCATGAGTAACTGACATTGCTCGAATCACCGGGAGATGACTCAACCAACATGCTGTCGCTGTTTTCCACCAACCAAGCTATCGACAACTGAGGTGATGCTGCGGGTATCTCATCGGAAGTAAAAATGGTCGAAATAGTTGAAACAAGGTCTGCAGCGTTGACCAAAGTGGTGGAGCCGTTCAGCAACAAACCACCTAGATTGTGTTTCGAAGCTAACGCCAATTGACGAGTTATCGAAGCCAAAGTGGGAAGGTAATACGTGTCATTCTCTTTTGTAAGAGACACGATCCCACTCTGATCGTTGACAACAAATGAGCCATCAGCCAAACCTACATTTACCGCATCACCAGGCAGTACCTGCTCCTCACCACCGTCGGTTCGAGTGATACTCTCAGCGAGCACTTGCTGGGTGTCATCGTCATCCAACAGCGACAGACCGTCCTGATTGCGCAATACGGTGGAAGCGACGACTGAAATCATCAGCTGTCTGCGATCAACCAAGGTTGATGCGGAGTTGATTATGTTGTCGGAAGCCCCGCCATCAGCGTATGACTCTGGTTCGAGCGGGAGCTCGAGAATCAAGCGGTCAGCCGATTCTGCCAAGACTCCAATGTCATAGGCGCTTGAGGTTGATTGCGCCGAGTTATCAGTAGGAACTGATACCGCCAATTGCATACCCTTTGAATGCAGTTTCGTTGCTGCTAGAGAGACGAAATCCACCAGTGCTTGCTTGTTGACCTCAGTGAGACCAGCAAATCGCAAGTTGGCCCCGGCCTGATCTGAACCATCAAGTGCAGCGGCAATGTTGTCAAGCAGGGTTTCTTTAGCATTAGAGTCCTGCCATAACTGATCCGAAATCTGCTGATTAATTTCAAGTGTGACGAATGAGGCAATCTGCGAGGATACGCCAGATGAAAAGTCACCTAGAGTGAGATCAGGATTAAGCGTGGAGACGCTGTAGCTTTCAGATATCAGTGATACCAATTCGGAAGGTGGAGATTGGTCAGAATCAAGCTCCATGGCAACAATCAGTCTCCCATCTCGAGCGCTGAATAGTGCAACCATGAGCGGGGTGAAATTGGGCTCCCCGGTGATCTGACTACCATCTGCCGATGGAGTTCCTGGTATCCACCGCCACTGCACCCCATCCCAGCCGAACATGTCCACTGGGAGGTCAGTTCCTTCAGGAACATCAAGCGCAATTGACAATGCTGGATACTGATCACCAGATGAGATGACCTCAAAGAGCTGACCTTGGGACTGCAGGTTGCCGGGGATTGAAGAAACAGCTCCCTTTACCTTAGCTGACCCAGAATCAGGATCAGCTTGGTGTGATTCCAATTGCATCCATACTGGTTCCCCACCTGAATCCCGCAGGGCAACGGTGATGCCATCCTCGTGGCTCAATAGATCATCCTGGGTCAACTTGGTATATCCAGAACGAAGCACCCTGTCAGCCAGCGAAAATGGCGGCAGCATCAAACCAACAACAAGAAGTACAGCCACGGCTCCCCAAAGCAAAATACCTTTTGGTTTATGGCTTTCTCTTTCAACGATTGTATCTGTCATGTAAAGGACTCCTGAACAAGTCATAGGCGCGCAAAACGGCGACCCTGATAGAAGGACCGCCGCAGTAAACGCCTATCAACCATTCTCCATCATACGAGCCAGAATTCTAGCATAGCGGATGGCGACTAGCAAGCATACAACCATTGCCACCTTTGCATTCGTCGTTATAATGCGAACGTGAAATCCCGAATCAACTACCATAGTCTAGTTCTTGGCATACTGCTGGCATCTTTGATTTTCATTGTGGGCTGCACCACTAAGGAAGCTACTGCGGTTCCTACATTTACCGCAGCTCCTGTGACGAAAGAGCCGACCAAGACACCAGCGCCTTCGCCCACTCCATCACCAACTCCAGTACCGCCGATCGCTGTCAGAGTCAACGGGGTCCCCATATATATGCTGGAATTTGAGCGAGAGATGCTGCGGT
>JBDLKB010000238.1:0-2318 GCA_039714055.1 Chloroflexota bacterium | reverse complement strand
AGTTGACGCGCTTGCGCCTGCAGTCGCTCTCGTTCCATTTCTGGTTCGAGCGTTGGAGCCCAGTCGGGTTCGTTGTAGGCGCCATAACCAAAGCGGCCGTAGCCACCTCGTCGGGGTCGTCCACCGAACCTTTGATATGATCTGCGGCCAAAACCGCGTCCTCTACCAAAGCCACCGCCAGCGTAGCCTGGGCGGTCGCTGCCGGCACAATAGCCAGCACCTCTTCCGGTCATAGGGCCGGCACCTTCTGGTCCTGTTTTATCTCCACGTGGCATTTTATATATCTCCTTTTCTTGATTTATTATGTTTTTGTCGATTACGGTAGTATTTGCTGTGCTTATGTCTATAGCGTCTACCTCTTTGAAATTGGTTACTGCGACCACCTGTCTGTTTCTGGTGATGCTTCTGCTCCCAGGCGTGAAGCGCCCAGTTTGCCGCCTCAGCTAGCGCCAGCGATCCCACACGGGTGAGAAAAGCTCGGTTGGTCAAGCTGGAAGTTACTGGCTTTACCTCGGATACAATCTGAGGTTCAGGGAGAGGCTCGGGTAATGCGACACTTGTACCTGTTTGGTGATCTACTGATGAATCGCCTGTTTCCAATTGGACAACAACCAATAGTGCCTGGGCCGGGCATAACTCGGCACAGGCGTGACACTCATTGCAGAGTGATTCTGTGAATGAGGCGTATCCGTCAATCATTTGAATGGCGCCGGTGGGGCAGATATCGGTGCAGATGCCGCAGCCGTTACATCGGTCTAGATCAACTGCGATCATTACTTTCCCCATCCTTTCTGGGCGTTAATTGGTCAAATGCTTCAAGCACCGAGTCAATACTTGCTCGTGTGTGCTGCAGTTCGTTGATCCAATGGGCAAGATACTCTTCGCCCGAATCGGTGATCGAGTACACTCTGCGACGCGGTCCCTTGCTGTCAGTGCCCCAACGAGACTGAACCATTTGGTCGTTTTCCAAGTTGCGCAAGGTGCGGTAGATTAAGCTGGGATCGATTGAGTCGGGATCAATTCCGAATTCATCGAGACCGCTGAGAAGCTGGTATCCATGTGATGGTTCGCGGTGGAGCATCAGCATCAAGCAGGGACGAAGGAATCTGGTCACACGGCCTCGTCTTCCGAATCCGCGCGGCCCATCGCCGGAGCGTCTTCCGCGTCCACGTCCTCGACCAGACCGTTGTCCGCGGCCTCTTCCACGTCCGCTACCCGTAGGGTTATTGTAGTTATTTGAATCGTTCATTATGGGTATAGTATATCTAACTATAGACAAAGTGTCAATAGATGAATGTGAGGATGTTGAGACACAAGCCTATAGGCTTGTGTTCGTGAGAGAAGTGATGATTTGATCGAGAATGGGATACCTGCTGCAGGCTACGATGACAGCAATGGCACTGAACTAGAAGCGTCTGGTAAGGCTAATAGACGGGGCCAACTTTAAAGGTAGAGCGAGAGTTTATGGGTGACACTGGTAAGGATGGTGCCAATATGGCATGAAAGGGAATCAACGAGACATGTAAAACATCAGAAAAACTAATAAATCAGCCTGAGGCTGATAGAAAACATATCACTTGCCTGCTGAAAATTCAATGTTTCAGCAGATTAGTCTGAATTCGCTTCTGATCCTACTTTTTCAACACCCTTCTGATAGCAAATAGAAACATGACCTACATTCGAGGTAAAGGTTCAATTTCGAGATTCTGCGCCACCAAGCTAGCTATTACACTAGTGATAGGAACCGCCATTATGAGGCCTAAACTACCAACTAGAGTACGCACGATCTCTTCTGCCAGTAATTCTCGGTTGAGGGTTTGCAGCATAGGAGTGTTGGACACAAATAAAAGTAAGAACAGCGGCATTGCGGCGCCGATGTAAGCCATCATCAGTGTGTTAACCACCGAGGCGATGTGATCTCTGCCAACCCGCATGCCGCGCTGAAACAGATTTCGCCACTTGAGAGCAGGGTTTGCCTTTCTTAGCTCCAGTATGGTTGAAGCTTGACCAATACAAACGTCGTCCAATACTCCAAGTACACTAATGATGATACCTCCTAGCAACAGGTCACGTAGATCCAAAGGGGTATCTATCGCAGCCACCAAAAAAGTTGCTTCATCGCTGCTAAATCCTGTCATATGACCCCAATCCATTGAAGCCGCGGCCAAAATACCTGTCACCAACAAGCTCACCCCCAAACCCATTAAGGCACTGTGTGTCTTCCAGTTAATTCCATAAGTCAGATAGAGTGAAGGAGTCATCGCCAGCAACGCGCCCACCACACAAACCTGCACTGGTTCCTTGCCAACAACAAGTCG
>JBDLKB010000237.1:0-2391 GCA_039714055.1 Chloroflexota bacterium | reverse complement strand
ATCGAAAGTTGCGCGAACGCGTTTTGCTTTTTCTTCTACCAGTTGCAATTGTGCTTCCTGTAATTCCTTGATAAAGGTGATGTCCTGGAAGACCGACACTAAACCTTCACTGCCTATTGGAGAAACTGTGGTTAGGAGATGCTTTCCGTCCCAAGCGATCTCTTCGTATTGGTCTGCGCGGTTTTCACTAGCGCGGCTCAAGAGATCCAGGAAGGCGTCATTGGTGATGATTTCGGAAGCGGAACGCCCTCGCAGGCTTTCCTCTGATGAACCCAAAAATTCCACTGCAGATGGATTAAGCAAAGTGACGCGGAGTTGGTTATCGAATGCCACCACAGCGTCGCCCATACTGGAAATCAAAACAGAAAAGCGTCTCCTTTCTGACCGGACTTGGGCGAATAGCTTGGTGCGATCCATGGAAATGGCTGCCTGTCTGGCAATGGCGTCGATCAGCTCTATGTGGCCTGTGTTGAATTGATCTACTTCCCTGCTGGTCAAGGTGATGAAACCTATCATCTGCTGATCTTGAACAATGGGCACAGCCAGAACTGAGAGGAAATCAGATTCAGCGCCTGCAAGGGAATCGCTTTGCAGTAGTTGAGGCTTTATGTCACGAAAAAGCAGGGTTACAGAACGCTGTTCCAGGGGTGTCAGCTGCGGTTTCACCTCTGCCACCGGCTCGTCTTGACCATTATTTGATACTTTTGCCAAGGGTCCATCAACTCCGAGAGCTACAATAGAGCCGCCATTAGCACCGGTTGCAGAGATGGAGTTGGAAAGCACCGCGGACAGCATTTGATCCATCGCTGCTCGCGCAGCCAGGTCACGACTGACATCATACAGAAACTGAAGACGCTCATGCTGCCGCTTTAGTCTATCTTGAACATCCTTGAGTCTGATCAAGGTGCGTATGCGTGCATACAGTTCCTCTTTGCTCCAGGGTTTACCGATGAAATCGTTGGCGCCGGCTTCAATTCCCTTGATGCGGCTCTTCTGGTCTTTGAGGGCAGTAAGGATGACCACTGGAAGCGTTGCGGTACTGGGGGTGCTTCGGATCAACTCGCACAACTCAAATCCGCTCATTCGCGGCATCATCACGTCCAGCAGCACCACATCTGGAAGCGGGTCATTTTGCAGTGCATCCCAACCTTCCTGTCCATCCGCTGCCATGATGGTGTTGTATCCCTCCATCTCCAACTGTGTGGACAGCAGCTTTAGGAGAGCTTCGCTGTCTTCAACAATTAGGATCGTTCGTTTTTGTGCACCGGTTTCCATTGACATAATTCATACCCTTGCGGCGCATTATACCCGATGTCTTCCTGGGCGCACCACGCCCAAGTTAGACATTGCCTTCTTTTGGGCTATAATTGCCGCCGATTACGCTCCAATATACGAGAGATTACCTATATGCCTAAATACCAAGCACCCTATGGGACGCAGGATGTTCTGCCAGACCAGCAACCTGCCTGGCGCATGGTGGTTAGCAAAGCAGAAGAGCTAAGCGAGCTGTATGGTTTCAAGCGTGTTGACACTCCTCTCTTTGAAGATACTGATATATATCTGAAAGGCAGCGGCACAGCTTCAGATTTTGTAGTACAGAAGGAGATGTACACCCTTGAAAAAGAAAAGGGTAGCTCCATTACCTTTCGGCCCGAGTTCACTCCTGGGGTGATGCGAGCCTATCTCGAACACGGAATGCATGCAGGACCACAGCCAGTCAAGCTCTATAGCATTGGGCCTATCTTTCGTCATGATCGACCGCAAGCTGGTCGATTCCGGCAGCATTCTCAATTCAATGCCGAGATTTTGGGAGAGCAGGATCCGGTGGCGGACCTCGAAGTAATGCTTCTCGCCATGAATCTATATCGCGATCTGGGATACCAACAGCTTGAATTCCAATTGAATTCCACCGGATGCCCCAAGTGCAAGCCGGACTATGTTGCCATGCTGAAATCGAGGCTAGCGCAATATGAGGATGACCTGGCTCCGGTGGACAAGATAAGATTGGAACGCAACCCATTACGGGTGCTGGACTCGAAGGAGCCTGGGATTAATGGAATTCTGGCTCAAATACCGCACTTTGCTGACCATTTATGCCAAGAGTGCTCAAGTCATCTGGACCAATTGAAACAATACTTGAAGGCGTTGAACAAGCCCTTTGTTATGAATCACCGGCTTGTACGAGGTATTGACTACTATACCAAGACTGTGTTTGAGGTGTGGGCACAGGGCATTGGGGCGCAAGCTGCAGTTTGCGGTGGAGGGCGTTACGATGGATTGGCAGAGGTGCTGGGCGGTCCCAAGACACCCGGTGTTGGCTTTGGTTCCGGAATTGAACGCATTATTCTCGGCTTAAGAGCAGCCGGTATTGAGCCTGAAGGTGACACTGCA
>JBDLKB010000236.1:0-2446 GCA_039714055.1 Chloroflexota bacterium | reverse complement strand
CTTGCTAGAGATGCCGATGCTTTATATACTGCCATCAGAAATCTACATTATCAGATAGCGGTTTAACTTGACTCCCTGCTAACCTACACATACCTTCATCCAGCATCCAGCAGATGAGGAACTGTCTAGTCTCGGATTGGTTTCATCGCCAAGTCAAACGGAGGAACAATGAAACAGATCAAATGGGGGATACTGGCTACCGGCAACATTGCCGACAAATTCGCCACATCACTCGCAGCACAAGAAGATGCCACCATGCTTGCTGTCGGGTCGCGGTCCATCAGCTCTGCAAATACCTTTGCCGATCGATGGAATATTCCTCGACGGTATGGCAGCTACCAGGAACTGGCCAATGACCCAGATATAGATGTTATCTACATCGCCACACCACACCCATCACATCACTCGAACACCATGCTCTGTTTGCATGCTGGTAAGCATGTACTGTGCGAGAAGCCATTGACATTGAATGCGGCCCAAGCTGTTGAATGCATCACCTTGGCTAGACAAAAGAACCTGTTTTTCATGGAGGCAATGTGGACGCGCTTCATTCCTGCGATTGTACAGCTCAATCATTGGCTTGATGAGGGAGTGATAGGCCAGGTGCGCCTGGTGACTGCAAGCATTACTCTAAACCGACCTTTCGACGCAGAACAGCGGCTTTTCAACCTGCAACTTGGCGGTGGCGCCTTGCTTGATCTGGGCATATACCCTCTTGCCTTTGCCTCAATGGTGCTGGGAAAGCCTTCTCAAATTACCGGCTTTTGCCACTATGCACCTACAAAAGTGGATGAACTAGACGCTGTCACTCTCCGCTACCATAATGGTGCCTTGGCAGTTCTAACCTGTGCTTCCGTTGTCGCCGAACCTGCTGAGGCAACGATCACAGGGACCAAAGGGTATATCAAGGTCCATGATCCATTCTACTATCCCACCAAACTAACCCTCGATCTGGACGGGAAGCAGACGGTTAAGGAAATTCCATTTGAGAGCAATGGGTACATCCACGAGATTCGCGAGGTTCACTACTGTTTGAAAGCAGGACAAACCGAAAGCCAGATAATGCCTCTGGACGAGACTCTTGAGATCTTCAAGCAGATGGACGAATTGCGTTCTCAATGGGGGATCAGTTACCCCATGGAATGATAGACAATGTACAACGTCTATCGATCTCACTGATGTAGATCGACAATAATCTCATCTGAACCGCAGGGTTCTGCGTGGTATAATCCCGAATTGTGAAGGGTGTGAGTTATCTGGAGTAATACTATGCGATTTCCTCGATCTAGCGGCATTTTGCTACATCCAACTTCTTTGCCAAGTAGATATGGCATCGGTGATTTGGGTGACAGGGCATACCGCTTTATTGATTTCCTTGCCCAAGCAGGCCAGCGTCTCTGGCAGATCCTTCCGCTAGGTCCCACCGGGTACGGTGACTCACCCTACCAGTGCTTCTCTGCTTCCGCTGGCAATCCGCTGTTGGTCAGTCCAGATCAACTGGTCGCGGATGGATATCTGGATCAATCTGACCTCGACGATGTCCCCGATTTTCCTGTTGAATACGTTGACTATGGTTGGGTCATTCAATATAAGGAACAACTGTTGGACAAGGCATTCAACCGCTTTGAGGTAAATGCGACTGACGGGCAGAAGAGCGCATTTGATTCCTTTTGCCAAGAACGTGGCGAATGGCTGCAGGATTTCGCCTTGTTCATGGCGCTCAAGAGACATCATATGCATCATGAAGGCGGGGTGTGGAACAAGTGGCCCTCAGATATTGCCTTTAGAGAACCAGGTGCAATTGAGGACTGGACCGAAAAGTTGGGCCGGGAAGTAGAGTCTGTCAAATTTGCCCAATTCTTATTCTACACTCAATGGTTTGCCCTCAAACGCTATGCCAATGAGCGTGATATCAAAATCGTCGGTGATGTCCCCATCTTTGTTGCTTACGACAGCGCTGATGTTTGGGCTAATCGCGACCTCTTCTTCCTTGATGAGGCAGGAGATCCTACCTTTGTCGCCGGAGTTCCACCGGACTATTTTAGTGAAACTGGACAACGGTGGGGCAATCCACTCTACCGTTGGAAGACTTTGGCGGCTAGAGGCTATGATTGGTGGGTGAACCGCCTGAGAAGCAACTTTGAGCTGGTTGACATCCTGCGTATTGACCATTTTCGCGGTTTCCAAGCATACTGGGCAATTCCTTTCTCAGAGCCGACTGCAGTAGTGGGGAAATGGGCAAAAGGTCCCGGAGCGTCATTCTTCCGCGCCATGCGCGATGAACTAGGCGAACTCCCCATCATTGCTGAAGACCTGGGGGTGATCACCAGCGACGTGATTGCGCTGCGCAAGAAATTCCATTTCCCAGGAATGAAGATCCTTCAGTTTGCCTTTGGCGGTGAGTGCAACAATAATTTTCTTCCTCACTCCTTTGAACCAAATTCAG
>JBDLKB010000235.1:0-2456 GCA_039714055.1 Chloroflexota bacterium | reverse complement strand
ACACCGAAACCAAAAAGATACAGCGAAGGCAATACGAGTACAACAAAGAGTCCGATCAGCAACGGGGTTGATACCCTTGACCGTAGGTATCGGCGTAGTCCATTGACTATAAGCGATGCGACCAGCAGGTTAGAGATCAAGAACAACACCGCCCAAAACTCAATATAGGCATACCGGATGCTGCGTTCAACGATCTTGATAGTTGGTCCGAACGAGACCAGCCCCCAAGAGACACTGTAATTCAAGAACATGAATCGCCCTGGTATCCACACTGGGGGCCAGCGAGATGCTTCATAGACAGAACTCAGCGATTTAATGATCATAAAGGCAAAGGGGAAGATACATACAAACGCACCGATTACTAGTATTACATGAAGAAGAATTCGAGAAACTGAGATTCGTCTCCGCTCCACACCTGCCTGTTGTTTGCCAGTGAGATTCAATTGAGTATCTGTCGTCTGGGTTGTCATTTCCATCATCCTCCCTAGCCGTAGAATACCCGCTTACCCATGACCCTTTGTTGGATCAAGGTAACTATTAATATCACAACGAATAGGATAATCGCAAGAGCTGAGGCAAAACCGAAAAAGTGATCACGCCAAAACTGATTGAACACATATATGATTAGAGACTGGGTCGTATCTAGTGGTCCACCTGGTCCTGACCCAGCCGATGCGCGAATGCTCAACTGGTAGATGACATCGAATGAGCGCAGCGAGCCCATGGTCGATATCAGGGTCACATAGTACAGCGAGGGGCTAAGGAGTGGGATTGTTATGCGCCAGAACGATTGCATCGGGTTTGCTCCATCGATCTGTGCCGCCTCGTACAACTCGGGGTCAATATTCCCCAAGCCAGCCAGCAGGATCACCAGACTGAATCCAAAGTACTTCCACACCGAGTACATCATCATCACCACCAGAGCTTGACTTGGTCCCAGAAATAGAGAATGAGCCCAATCAGGCATCCAAGCAGGTGCAACCATCGTGGCTCCGAGTCCATCAGCAATGATCTCAAAGATCCCTCGATGCTCCACTAACCAGTTTTGTGGTGACATGCCCAGGATGTTGACCAGTATGTTGTTGATGATCCCGGCTTCCCCGCGGCTAAAGATGAACACCCACACTTCAGCCAACGCGATGGTCGCGGTGACGTAAGGAAGAAAGAATGATGTCCGATAAAATCCTACGCCGCGCATCTTGCGGAATAGCAAAACCGCCACTACCAGCGCGAGCACGATCTGGAAAGGGATAGATCCAAAGGTCAGCCACAGTGTTGTTATGAGTGACTTCCAGAATTCTGCGAATCTGGTGCCAGGTTCCCATATCGCCTGTGCATAATTCCCCAATCCGACAAATATGGGATCCTTTTTCCCTGCCATTTGCCCGATTCCGAACTCGTGCAAGCTGATATACAGAGCATAGATCATGGAGATAAAGGTAAAGAGCAACAGGATGAGAACAGAGGGAGACAGGTAGGTATAGGCAACCAGCGAGCGGCGCCAGAACCTTTGTCTCTTTCCTCTTGACAACACACTCAGAATGAGCAAGCCGACGAAAAAACCGACAAAGAATCCTATTGACCCTATCAGCAGACCCCCAAGAACACCTTTGACTCCACCGAGCAGCCCTTCTTTTCCGCCCAGCCAGCCATCTGGACCGCCCAGAATACCGTTAGCGTTCAGATATGCGCCAAGCACAGCGAGAAAGATTGCTGGCAGTACTGCGATCAATGCATCTATCAAGCCGGGTTTGGTAAATGTATCACCTGTTCTGGTCGGTTCGATTGCGGCAGCAGATCTAGTCATAATGCGTCTCCAACAAGCAGATGTGACTCTAGAATTGTCTGTGAGAAATCTGATACGGGTGAAAAGGCGAGAAAACACTCATTCAATCGATCTAGGATACGGACAGTAGTCGAATGTTCTGTGTGCAAACAGCCAAGTCGAAGGAGATTGGGGAGCAACAACAATTCTGGATATTGATAGCTTGAATTCTGTAAATTGGTTAATCGGCTCAAGATACCACCCAGAGTGCAAGACTTGATGTTTGCGTATTATATTCATGCCCATAACATTGTCAATCAATCGTCAGACAATCTAGTCGACGTTGCTAGTGTCCTGATCTCTGCGTTGAACTTCCCGCAGCAACATGAGGAATAGTAAAGACGACAGCCGGTTGAAATACTTGAGAACAGTCGGATTGTCCCACTGGCCAATCTCCTGCAAATCAACAATCCTGCGCTCTGCTCGCCTTACCACAGTACGTCCCACATCGATCAATGCCCCAAGTTTCGAGTCACCTGACTGGACAAAATCCGTTATAGGTTCTACTTCCTCAGCCAATAGATCAATTTGGGTCTCCAGCCAACGGAGTCGATCTTTATCCAAGCGGTCAATAGTACTCAGCTTGTCAGGAGTCGAAGCCAACTCTGCCATGATTACGTAAAAATCGTTT
>JBDLKB010000234.1:0-2502 GCA_039714055.1 Chloroflexota bacterium | reverse complement strand
AGGATCAGGGTGATGATGACCGCTAGACGGATGGTGGTGATGTCTGTGAGAGCGTCAACCAAGTCGCGTATCAGATTGGGAAACGATCTGTTAAGCGCGATAGCAGTAGCAGCAGCACCGATCAACAGCACGGTTCCCAGGTTCATCCTTTTCCATAAAAGGATCACCATGACAGCAAATACAATGAGCAGTTTCCAAATATCGGGCATCGGACTATGCAGAGTTTGCTGGGTTAACTTCCCCCATCAAGCGGATGTGCAGTTTGCGAGTGCGTGGGCCGTCAAATTCGGCTAGATATATCCCCTGCCAACTACCTAATATCAATTGCCCATGTTCAATCAGCAGGGTCGTGCTGTTTCCAGTCAACATGGTCTTGAGATGTGAGGGCGAATTGCCCTCGGAATGGCGGTGTTCTGCCAAGTGGGGAGCGATGCGTTCCAGACTAATGGTCATATCTCGCACAACATCAGGGTCCCAGTTCTCATTTAACGTGATACCTGCAGTTGTATGGGGAACAAAGATGGTGCATTGACCTCGCCAAGTTCCATTTGAGGAAATCACCTCCTGCACTTGATGTGTTACATCCACAAAGCTTACGGACGCAGGAGTCCGAACAGATAAAGAAGCCACCGGCCAGATTTTCACCGGTGGCTTCCTGTGGTTAGATTCGAGAGATATCGTACCAAGTCTTATTCTTCGCTTTGCTTGCGCTGTTTTCGGCGTCGATTAACGTAGCGAATTATCACATAGATGGGTACGAAGACCAACAATATAACGGGAAGAATGAGTATGACCAAGTAGATCAAACGGTCGATCAGCCACTGAAGGAATGATATCAGCGCGCGGATTGCGTTCAAAGCTGTTCCCTTGGGCTGCCACTTGCCTACCGTAACCGGTCGGTTGAGTTCGCTGGGAACAATGTCGATGTTGACTGAGGAATACCTGGCTGAGGTTTCCAGGTAATTCATTCGTCCTTTTAGCCTCTCGATTTGTTCTTCCAGCCGGCTTAGTTCCTGGTTGACGCTCAAGGCGTCCTTTACAGTACGAGCACTGTCCAGGAATGACCTCACTCGCTCTGCCGTGGCTTCGGTGTTATCCAGTCGTGCTTGGAGATCGACGAATTCTTCGGTCACGTTCTGGCTCGACATGGATTCGGTGGGCACATCCTCTGCCATCTCTCGCAAAGTGTCGAGGAAGGCGTCAAGAGATTCTACCGGTACATTCACACTTATTGATGCTCGTTTGAATCCATTAGATTCCCATACATTCGAGTGTGCAACCCATCCGTTCATGCTCACAACTAGATTGTTGATGGCCTCCATGGTCTCGAGGGTGTCAGAAACAACGACCGACCAATTAGCAGTGCGGATAATCAGCTGGTCACCAGTATAGATGCCTTCATCAGCGTAGGTATTTGATCGATATTCCTCTTGCATCTCGAGTGCTGGTACTTCCATTGGAGCTGGTGCGCCAACTGCATTGTCGGCCATCCCTTTTTCTGCGGTCCACTCTTCCACTCGCAACGCCTGAGGTGCGCGAGCACAAGCCATTCCTCCCACCATGATCGCCACCAATAGCAGCCCCAGTATTGCTTTTGAATTTGATTTCATGATCTCCTCCTAAAGGTTCTTGGTAGTAGAACGGTAAAATACTGTCAATGGTTCCCTCAACCGAAGACCCCATTACCAGCCATATGACAGTCGAGCAATCAGCCGCGTGGGCAGTTCAGCATCCAGCATCTGTTGTTGAGTTTCTTCCACCGGATAGGCAACCCGCCGCTGCTCCCAGGTCATGTTATCCGTATCTAGAATTGCATAGGCAGCTCTTGGGTCACCATCTCGAGGTTGTCCCACACTGCCAGGATTAGCTACTATTCGACAGTCCTTCAATGATATTGGGCCGGTTTCATCTTGTATCCAATGGACGCTGGATTCATTATTGTTCTGGCGAAAGACCCTGGCAAAATGGGTGTGACCTACAAGGCAGTGTTCGGTATCAATTGACTCTAGCACCTCAAGTGCCACGTCTGGGAATTGCACATACCTCCAATGTGGAGATGTGGGGCTGCCGTGCGCAAGAGTGAAACCATCTTGCACCACCATCGATGAAAGCGAGAGGAGGTATTCCTTGGATAATGAAGAAAGCTGCCTTTCGGTCCAAACAGCCGCCATAGCCGCATAGGTATTGAACGGTGCCAGATCGATCTGATTTGTCGCACCCGCATCATGGTTCCCCGCCAGGCAAATATCACAGTGTTCTTTCACCCATTCCACACATTCATTAGGCTTTGGACCATAACCGACCACATCGCCCAAACACCAAATGGCATCGACTGATCCCGCGTCTTCAACAATAGTCATTAGAGCGGCGAAATTGGAATGAATGTCAGAAATAACTAGGCAACGCATGTGATTATCAAGTTGACCGTAAATATATCATTGATTGGGAAGGATGGAAACGTTTGCGCCGACTATATGCGCAAGTATAATCCAGCAGTAGGGC
>JBDLKB010000233.1:0-2507 GCA_039714055.1 Chloroflexota bacterium | reverse complement strand
CGACAGCGCCTCAGTGATGACCATACCTGGTGAAACAGCATTGACTGATATTCCATACTTGGCAAATTCATGCGCCAAGTACCTTGTGAGAGTTTCAATAGCAGCTTTTGACGCACCTACAACAGAATAGTCAGGCAATACGCGCTGTGATCCCATGCTGGTGATGTTGACAATGTGTCCGGCTCCTCTTTTCTTCATCAAGGGAAGCGCAAATTGCGATCCAAACAGAACAGACCGTGCATTTATATTCATGGTCCAGTCCCAGCCGCGCGGCTTTTGATCTTCGATTGGTCTGTTGTAACCCGATGCCGCGTTGTTTACCAAGATATCCAAACCAGGCCATTCTTGTTCAATGGAAGAGAATAGGTTTTCGAGTTCCTTGATATCGCCCACGTTTGCCCGCAACAATAAAGATCTCACACCGAGATCCTCAATATCTTGAGCTGTCTGCTCTGCAGTTTCACGATTGCGGAAGAAATTGACCGCAACGTTTACGCCGCTTCGAGCTAGCTCAAGCGCAATAGCTCTTCCAATACCGCGACCAGATCCAGTTACAATCGCATAACGTTCTTTTCCCTCGCTCAATGCAAGCTCCTCATCTTGAGGATTCTACACATTGCGTTGACGGAGGTCAAACATATGGTGACTGCATTTACAGTATGCTCGTTGGCTTGTAGTAATGCATGCGTTATAATCCCGAACTTGAATCATTTATACATGGGGGGACATGGAGATAGTCTGGTACGGTTTGAGCTCATTCAGGCTGACTGAAAGAGGAAATGCATCGGTAGTCACTGATCCTTATGCGGATGACTTTGGGTACATCCATCCACGACCAAAAAGTGATGTGGTTACCATTAGTTATGACGAGGCAACGCGGAATAACGCGCGTGCAGTACGCAGCGCCAAATTGATCATTACCTCTCCTGGTGAGTATGAGATCGGTGATGTGTTTATCACTGGAATCTCAGTTTCCAGTGAAAACAACAAAAAAGCGCAGAATACACGTCGAAACAACATCTATTTGTTTTCCTACGATAGCGTCAATGTGTGCCACCTTGGAGGTCTGGGTCACTTGCCCAAACAATCTGATCTCGATGCCTTGGGAAACGTGGATGTGCTGTTAACACCGGTTGGTGGTGGAGATCTTCTCTCTACTTCGGAGGTTATTGAACTGATATCCATGATCCAACCCAGACTAATCATACCCATGCACTTCCATACAACTAGATGTCGCCTCAAGTTGCCCAAAATAGATACGTTTCTGCAGCAGATGGGAGGCGGTCGAGCTGAGCTTCTTGATAGCGTTAAAGTAACTGCAAGTTCACTTCCGTCACAGAGTACAGTCATCATTCCCATGCCTGTCCAACCAGCGAAGTGAATTTACCACATAGCTACATAGGAAGTCGTATCGCGAATGAACATTAAATGACGGGAATCAGCAGGTAATCAGTATGTCAGAGCAAGTCAAGTTACTGCTAAGCTGGAATATCAAGCCAAATCAAGAAGCTACGACATTCGAGTTCATGGCGCAGGAGATGGCACCAGCGGTTCAACGCATGGGAATCACTCCTACAGAGGCTTGGTATACAGTATATGGGGATCAGCCTCAGATTCTCGTGGGCGCGATCTCTGATGATATAGAGACGCTCAACGAGATTCTTGAGGGTGAGGAATGGGGCAAGCTAATGGAACGGCTCGCTGATCTCGTGGAGGACTTTCACCACAAGATAGTACAAGCCGGATCACGCTTTCAGTTCTAGTCTTTGAAAGCCTGATAACAGAAACCAATGGTCCCTGGTCCAGCATGCGCGCCTATTGCTGGACTCACATCAGTGACAAGAACCTCCGAAAGATTGAATCGCTTTGCCAAGTCATCGCGAGCTTCATTTGCCCGTTCTAGTGCACCGGCATGGATTACCGCCAACTTCACGTTAGTAGCATCACCCAGTCGATCCTTCAATATCTCGATAGTCTTCTCGTATGCCTTCTTGGTAGTGCGAACTTTGGCAAGTGGCATAATCACACCATCATTGATCTCAAGAATAGGTTTCAAGTTCAGCGCAGAACCGATGTACTTGGCAGCTCCACCGATTCTCCCTCCTCTATGAAGGAATTCGAGCGTGTCGACCAGGAACAATATTCCAGTTTCATCAACCGCCTTTTCTGCTGCCGCGACAACCTCGTCATGTGAGGCCCCGTCTGCAGCGAGTTTTGCAGCTTCAAGAACGGTAAAACCTAGCATCATTGAAGTAGCCATCGAGTCTACAACCGTAATGCGTAAGTCATCAATCATTGCTACAGCACCCTTGGCGGAGTCAATAGTCCCACTTAAGGCATCAGAAATGAGTACCGCCACGATGCTATCTGCATTTTGAGCAACAGAGCGAAAGAACTCGTAGAACTCTCCAACATTGGGTTGTGATGTAGTCGGAAAAAGCGAGGATGAAGTAAGTCTGTTGTAGAACTCGGTTGGTTTAATGTCAACATTGTCCCGCCATGTGTCA
>JBDLKB010000232.1:0-2547 GCA_039714055.1 Chloroflexota bacterium | reverse complement strand
GGAATGAGAATGTCAAAACGCAAGGCAAGAAAAAAAGCTCCAGCAAATACACTCAAGGGCACCCCGCTCATGATGAAGATCATCGGTATCATTATCGCTATCAGCATGATCCTCGTGGTGCTCGTTCCCCTGCTTCAACGCTAATCGATCCCCTAACCAACGATTCCAATAGACGTTGTTCTTTTACGCTACCTCAGTAAAACAGCAATCACGATCGCGGCGCTAACCAAACCATACTCAATCAACTCCCTGCGTTCAATTGGCGAGCGTGTAATCCCCTTTTGTATCAGTCCAACTGCTACAGCGAAAACCACCAGCAGCAGTACCGCGCCCGATGCGGCTCCCAGAGCAGAGAAGCGCAGCACCCATCCTAACTCGGTCACCATCATCCCCACTACCGCTGACAATATTAGCAAGCGTCGCCGCCTGATCAAAACGGCATCCTCGACCTCATCCACTGCGGGATACAGCAGCCGCACTCCAACAATGGTGGTCACCACGAACATGAGTGGCATGGCAACCAAGGTGCGCAAACCTCCCTGGCGGATGACAGTCAGTATCATCAACAGCACGCCGTAACCGGTTAATAGAGCAAGCCATTTGCGAATTGGTCGTTCTCGTTCAACGGGGTCCAATATACGAAACTCGTTCCAGATGGTGCCGCCCAATAGAGAGATGCCGGCTAACTCTGCCAAAGCCCATATCTTGATATCTTCGATGCTGACCGTCAAGACCCCGATGGTGACACTGACCATCACCGGCAGAATGAGATGCAGTAAAGCGTAGCGGCCTCGATCATCATAACGGGGATGCTGCTGGTACATCGAACGCGATCCGACCAGTACCAGCAAAGCGACGGCGATGGTGAATATCAAGGGGGCGTTTATATTCACTCCCAAGGCGGAACCAAGAACGCTGATGCCCAACTGTCGCGGAGGTAGCTCCACCGCTCGTGACAATACCAGTCCAACTGCTGCTGCACCAACCACCACGCTGAGAGGATCGCGGTAGGCTTGCCATCGTTTCTCCATGCGCGCGATTTTAGCACTGGCATGCTTCATGTCAACCCGACGGTGCTGAAAAACACGAGATCCGCAACATTAGTTATTGACCCTATGTCAAGATGGGTGCTATAATCACCGCCATTCGCTTGAGGTGTATATGTCATTTATAGCTGCAGCATTGATCGGAATCGTATTGGGCGTATTGGTTAACCTGTTGGCAGACCACCTGCCACACCACCGCCGGCCGGGTGCGCCACTCTGCGCCCACTGTGAAGAACCGTTCCCGCTGCCCTTCTGGCTAGCTGCCATGCGCTTTACCGCGGCAAAGGGGAAATGTCCCAACTGCCAACAACGTGGTGCTTTGCGTCCCCTTCTGGTGGAGCTCACCCTGATGGCAGTAATTCCCCTCATCTGGCTGCAGCAACGCCCCGACCTCCTCCTGACTCTTCACTATTCCTTATTCGCCTTTATCCTGCTTCTCCTACTAGTAACTGACCTTGAACACCGGCTTATCCCGCACGCAATCACGCTGCCCGCCATTGCCATCTTTCTTGTTCTCGACATCTTTACCATAGGATTTTACATTGGAGCAGTCGGCGCGGTCACTGGTTTGGTGCTTTTCCTCATCTTTTACCTGGTTGGCGCCCGATTCTTTGGTCCAGGAGCCCTGGGTTTCGGTGATGTCACCCTGGCAACATTGATCGGAGCCTCTCTTGGTTTCCCTGCGGTTTTCGTCGCCTTGGTTATAGGAATACTCTTGGGAGGGATCATCCCTCTGTTGCTGGTTGTTGCACGCCTGCGCACCATGAAAAGTTACGTCCCCTATGGTCCCTTTCTTATCGCTGGCGCAGTGATAGTCTATGTCTGGGGAGAACAGATCATTCAGTCCTATCTCAACTGAAACAGGAGATTTACTCGAATATGCCTGAGAATCCACATTTCAACATCAAGAACATCCGCGACTATATTGTCGGTGTGAATCAGCAGGTACCGCTGTTGGACGGATCCTGGCGTACCTATGTTAATTTCGACAACGCTGCCAGTACCCCGTCTCTGGTTCCTGTGCTTGATGCGGTTAATGATTTTGCTCAATGGTATTCAAGCGTGCATCGAGGAACAGGATACAAGAGCCAGGTGTCAACTGAGGTATATGACCGGGCTCACGAGATTGTGTGCCGTTATGTGGGGGCGAATCCGGAAGACCACGCTGTCATCTTGGTAAAGAACAGCACTGAGGCTCTCAATAAACTTGCCCGACGTCTGACGCCGATTGGCAAGAGAGATATCATCCTCAATACATTGATGGAACATCATTCAAACGATCTTCCTTGGCGAAAGGCAGCGCATCTGATCCATGTCGGGGTGAATCCAGATGGGTCATTGTCTCTGGAGCATCTGAATCAAATGCTGGATCGTTACGCAGATCGTGTGCGCCTGGTGGCAGTGACCGGTGCCTCAAATGTGAGTGGGTACCTCAATCCCATCCATCAAATCGCGGAAAAGGCACACAGTATAGGCGCGCAGATCCTGGTAGATGCGGCTC
>JBDLKB010000231.1:0-2598 GCA_039714055.1 Chloroflexota bacterium | reverse complement strand
AATTGCCACGTTGAATGGACATGGTCCCAAGGATTTTACCGAACATTCACTGGTGGTAGCAGCGCACATGGTGTCATTGGCTCGCTCAGAATCATTTTCAAATGAACTTGTGAAAGAAATGTCAGAGCGTTTATCAGATGGTTCTGCTTGGCAAGTGTTCCGATCCATGGTTGCTGCTCAGGGAGGTTCATTGGATCATATTGATAATCCTGACCTATTGCCTGGCTCAAACAACAGTGGGGCAGTGTCGGCAACAGAAGATGGATATCTCAAGCGAATGGATGCATTGACTGTGGGGGTGTGTTCCATGGAACTTGGAGCAGGTCGAAAGAGCAAGACCGATCCGATAGATTACGGTGTTGGGATCGAGGTGCTAGCAAAGGTTGGTGACAAGATCCAAGAGGGGCAGGAGCTCTTGCATATACACGCAAACAGCAAGGACTCGCTAGATCAAGCCATGAATGAGCTCGAATCAGCGATTCAGATCAGTGATCAACCAGTGCCTGAACTTGATCTCTTTTACCAAGTGGTAGAATAAGCAATGAATGTTGGGTTGGATCTAGTCTGAGCGGTTGAAGGTATCCAAAAGGGACTGGCGGGACACCTCGTCTCCTTTGTCTGACAATGAAACAATTTCATCCAATACCTTCAATGCTGTGTCATGCGCAGGTTTCGAGTACGGTCCCGGGGGCTGGTTCAAGATGTTAGCTTGGCGATATCGCTGGGCAAAGTCATTATCATCTGTGACTGGAACAATCTCGGTTTCTGTGAGCGTCAAGTAAAGGACACCTTCTCCTGCCAAGTAGGACGCTGCCGCGTTAACTTGCTCCTCAGGTGACCAACCGATAACTGCCACGACAGAAGGTTCCATCGCAAATGCCTTTACAGCTCGCTCTGTTGCAGTTTCGCCTGAGTGATCGTCGAGTGATGTTACCTCTACACGGTAATCCTGACTGGCTTCACCTCGATTCCACTCTTGCACTGCCAGTCGCACTCCAAACACAATTTGATAACCGATCTCTCTGTGACGTCCCTCAAACGGTGCCAGCACACCAAGACGAACAATTTCTGGCGTTGAACTAGATGAATAACAGGCTGTGCTTGAGATGGCAAAGAGTAAGAGTAAGGTAGCTAGTATTACCCGGAAGAGAATTCGAGTAGCAGAGTCACTGGCACTTGGAGACATTCGCTTGATGTTCCTCAAAGGTAGTAGAAAAGACATGTGTTCCGGGAGTTTCGGCAGTGCAGTCTACTACAAAATACAGGAAATCTGTCTCTGGGGCGAATGCCACTGCCTCAATAGATGCCAGACTTGGACTAGCAATTGGTCCTGGCGGCAATCCAGGATTTTTGTAGGTGTTGTAAGGAGAGTCTACTTCAAGATCCACCAGGTAAAGCGGACGTTTCCACCACTCGCCTGTATCAACCTGATATCCCAGCGCGTATTGCACTGTGGGATCAGCATCCAGTTTCATTCCGATGTTCAATCGGTTGAAAAACACACTGGCAATGACAGGTCGTTCTGTTGCCAACTGTGCTTCTCGTTCCACAATTGATGCAAGAGTCAGTCCTTGATGCAGCGAAAGGCCCTTTGACGATAGACCCTGAAGAATGTCTTCTGTTATCTGATGATTGAAATTTGATAGCATGGTACTGACTATATCTACAGCAGATGCATCACTAGGAAGTCTGTATGTATCTGGGAATAGATATCCTTCGAGCGACTGTCCTTCTGGGATATCTTGAATGAACTGGTGCTCGGGAAACGATTGTTGGTACATCGTTTGTTGGCTAGTCAAGGCGATAAATTCATCAAATACTACATCTTCACTGAGTTGATCTGCAAACTCTGCAATTTGAGTGTAGCGCCAACCTTCGGTGACGCGGAAGGTAAGTTCATTGGCAGTTGCATGGCTCAATGCATGGGCAATCTCGGGTATGGTCATGGAAGACTGCAACATGAACTCACCGGCTTCGAGTCCTTGATCGAGTCCATAATATCTCAAGTAATATAGGAACAGTTCTGAATCGGTCAGTAGTCCTAAACTTGCTAGTCGAGAGGCGATTGATGTCGCATTTTCTCCTGCATTTACCGTAAACTCTATGGGTGAGTTATCGCCTCCAGCGGGTCGCTCGAGTTCTGCTGACCTTAGCGTCAACACTCCACGAAGAAATGCACGTTCTGCAGTTGAAAGACCGGTGTCGGGGGCGCGTGTTACCGTCTCATCACCCAATTCGATAATCGATGCTCCACCTTCAAACCGTACCTGGTCGAGGAGTACTAAACCGGCAATGGCAATGCCGCCTATTGCACCAGCCAATAATGCGCTGCTGACGAGACATGACAAGGGGGATCGTTTGCGCTGGGGACGTCGGTGAGATCTACCGATTGGTTCCATAATACCTCATGACGAAAGTATAGCGTGGTGAAAGATGATGTCAATTGCGGCGTAATGGCAGCAGGTCTGGTGCCGTCTTGTCGGGACTTGGATCTATCTGATCAGACAGGTCATCAACAACTGGAAAATCTCCCTGGGGATAACAGTAATGACGAAAACGGCAGACATTGCAGATGCGCATATTATCTATCCGGGTTGG
>JBDLKB010000230.1:0-2649 GCA_039714055.1 Chloroflexota bacterium | reverse complement strand
CGTAGCCAGTGTTATGGGCGAAGTAGCAGTGGAAAGTGCTCTGGGGCATCATGCAACCTGGGATCTCAAAACCAATCCTGGCTGCGTCTATACCGACCCTGAGATTGCCACCGTGGGCTTGAGCGAAAATGAAGCATTTGAAGCCGGCTATGACGTACAGGTTGGTACATTTCCAATGAGTGCCAACGGCAAGGCGCTTACTTATGGCGAACGCGTCGGCTTTATCAAGGTAGTGGGCGACAAACGCTATGGTGAGGTATTGGGACTCCACATATTTGCTCCCCATGCCAGTGATCTGATTCATGAAGGCGCGTTAGCGCTGGCGCTGGAAGCCACTGTGGAAGAATTCATCGCCACCATTCATGGTCATCCTACTCAGGCTGAGGCGATACGTGAAGCCATGTTGGAACTGCGCGACGGAGCTCTGCACCTACCCATTAGTAGGAGAGAGTCATGACCAAGCGTGAGACTAAATCAATGAAAGCGTCTCGCCTTTACGGCATCCGTGATGTCCGGCACGATTCCTTACCTCGACCAGAGCCCGGTCCAGGCGAGGTGCTGCTCAAGGTAGCAGCCGTTGGGGTCTGCGGCTCTGATGTTCATTACTACCTGGAGGGACGCATTGGCAGCCAAGTGGTCACCAAGCCCATCATCATGGGGCACGAGTTTTCCGCTTGGATTGCTGGGTATGGCGAGGGTGTGGTGGGTCTGGAAGCGGGCCAGTTGGTGGCAGTAGAACCGGGCATCTCATGCGGCAAATGTGAGTTCTGCCAGCAAGGGCACCCCAACCTCTGCCCTCATATTCGCTTTTGCGGCACCCCGCCCGTCGATGGTGTGTTTGCCGAATACGCAGTAATGCCGGCTGAAAACTGCTTCCCGCTCCCTCCTAGTTTTACCCCTACCCAGGGTGCCATGCTGGAGCCTTTGGGCATTGCTATCCATTCGGTAGATCTGGCTCACATCAAGGTTGGTCAAACCATAGCCGTGTTGGGTGCTGGTCCTATTGGTCTGCTGACAGCCGCCGTGGCCCATGCTGCTGGAGCGGCTGTGGTATATATGACCGAACCACTGGATTATCGCCGCCAGTATGCGCTGGATTACGTAGCGGATGCTGTTTTTAACCCGGACGAGGTGGATGTGGTAGACAAGGTATTGCGGGCGACCAGTGGACGCGGTGTCGATGTCGCTTTCGAGTGCGCTGGTGACTCTGAGACACCACAGCAGGCTGCGGCTATGACTGTTCGCGGCGGCAAGGTGATCCTATGTGGTATTCCAGCCGATGATACCCTGACACTAAACGCTTCGACTGTGCGTCACCGAGGGCTTACTATCAAGTTGGTACGCCGCATGAAGCACACCTACCCTCGCGCCATTCGCCTGGTGCAGCAGAAGATGGTAGATGTTGATTCGCTGGCTACCCACCGATTACCATTGGAAAAGGTCGGAGATGCATTTGAGTTGGTTGCTGGTTACCAAGACGATGTACTGCGCGCGGTGATCGAGTTCGAGAATAAAGCTCTTTAAGAAGTATGGGATAATTCCACAAGCAATCCATCTATTTGCGAACAGTTAATTGAGAAAATCAACGACGGACTCTATATGTCAAAATTGCCGGTAGTGTTTCTCGCATGCAAGGTATTTGAAAGTACTGCTCTCAGCGAGAACGACAAATCCACAGTCTTCCTGGATTACGGTTTGCACTCGGTCCCGAAACAACTCAAACAGCAAATACAGGAGCAGATCGATGCGATTGAGGAGCCGAGCCTAGTTGTGCTGGGTTACGGCCTGTGCGGTAATGGCCTAGATGATATCCAAGCGGGGAAACACACCCTGGTGATCCCCAAGGCAGATGACTGTGTGGCGATCTTTATGGGCTCAAGGCAACGCTATCTGGACCGATTCAACGAGAACCCCGGCACCTATTACCTGACCAAGGGCTGGTTTGAAGTTGGTTCTGATCCCCTTAGTGAATATGAAGAATTGATCGAAAAATACGGAGTAGACACTGCTGACTATGTGATGGACACTCAATTCCAACACTACAAACATCTGGTGTTCATAGCCCTCAGCCAGGATGATCTGGACGTGTATCGACCCCGCGCTTTGAAAGTCGCTGCCTACTGTGAACGCTTTGGCATGGAGTATGGCGAGTATCTTGGAAGCAAGGAATTCATCAACCAGATCGCTCAGGTGCTTGAATCACAGCACAACATACCAAACGAGTTCCTCGTAGTGCAACCTGGAGAAACATTAAAGCAAGACATGTTCCGTTGAACACCACTTTGCAGATTCCCGAATAACTACGTTTAGGAACTCAGTCTCGCTCCATCCAAATCGCCACTCCATAACAACAGTTTGAGGATTCGTCTCCACCTGGCTCACGACAAGGTCAAGCAGCAGGAACCACCGGTCCTAGTGCGTTTCACTCATCTTGTTGTCTTATTGTCAGGGTGCGTACAAGCCGTTCAGCATTAGTGATTCGCGGCTGGTGTCCCAATCCCCCGCAGATCCGCTAGATTAGCTGTTGGATCGATCACCGGATCGATCAGCGAGGTCTTGCAGGCCATCAGCGTCGTGACCCCAGGGCCGTGCCCGGCATAGCGGCAGTCGCTGTGTACCACGATGCCGATGGTGACTGCTCCCTGTCGG
>JBDLKB010000229.1:0-2723 GCA_039714055.1 Chloroflexota bacterium | reverse complement strand
TGAGCGTGATATCAAAATCGTCGGTGATGTCCCCATCTTTGTTGCTTACGACAGCGCTGATGTTTGGGCTAATCGCGACCTCTTCTTCCTTGATGAGGTAGGAGATCCTACCTTTGTCGCCGGAGTTCCACCGGACTATTTTAGTGAAACTGGACAACGGTGGGGCAATCCACTCTACCGTTGGAAGACCTTGGCGGCTATAGGCTATGATTGGTGGGTGAACCGCCTGAGAAGCAACTTTGAACTGGTTGACATCCTGCGAATTGATCATTTTCGTGGTTTCCAGGCCTATTGGGCGATTCCATCCTCAGAGCCGACTGCAGTGGTAGGGAAATGGGCCAAAGGTCCCGGGGCGTCATTCTTCCATGCTATGCGTGATGAACTAGGCGACCTTCCCATCATTGCCGAGGACCTGGGGGTGATCACCAGCGATGTGGTTGCGCTTCGGGAGCGATTTGATTTCCCGGGCATGAAGGTCCTGCAATTTGCTTTTGGCGGTGAATGCAACAATGATTTTCTTCCCCATTCCTTTGAACCAAATTCAGTAGTTTACACCGGCACCCATGATAATGAGACAATCCGAGGTTGGTATGAAAGCGCTTCTCCAGCGGAGCAAGATCATGTGCGGCGATATGTCTCGAGCGATGGCAGCGATATTGCCTGGGACATGATCCGTATTGCCTTTTCGAGCGTCTCCGACATGGCAGTTGTCCCTTTACAAGATGTAATGAATCTGGGCAATGAAGCGAGAATGAACTTTCCAAGTAAAGCGTCCGGGAATTGGCAGTGGCGCTATACAGATTCCATGTTGACCGATGCTGCTGCACTTGGTCTCAATCAGCTTGCGAACCTATATGGTCGCTGCGCTGAATCGGTTACCTACAAAGAGAGCGAGTAGAGCATTTGCTGTGCGCATTGGATTGATATCCGACACTCATGATGCAACTGACCAGGTGTCACGCGCACTCAACCTCATGCAGGGCAGGGTGGACATGCTGGTCCACACCGGCGATATTACCAAGGTAGAAACTGTATCACTTTTTGAGGGTTGGAAGACTGCATTCGTCTGGGGCAATATGGACCGTGATCGTGCCGCTTTATTACAAAGCATCAAACGAACTCCGGGTCCATTTCACTTTGGGGCGTCATTCCTGATCGAACTTGACCACCTAGATATAGGTTTCTGCCACGGTGATAAAGCTGATCTGATGGAAGAACTGAGCATGTATTGTGACATCGTGTGTCATGGACACATTCATCAGTTTCGCGACGAGCAGTCGAAAGATGGTACTCGCATCATCTGCCCTGGTGCTGTCGGTGGCGGGGGGAACAGTCCTCGATCGTGTGCCATTCTTGACACCGATGACGGGACCCTTCAATTGATCACTCTGTGATCCTGTTGCTATCAATTGCAATTACGGTTGCTCAAGTGCCCTTGTCGCCAATGCTCCCACTGCTCCCAATTTGGGTTTGCTGCATGCGCGGCATGACACATCCATCGCAATAGCCTTTTGAAACGCTTCCTTGGCCGCACTTTCAACTCCCTTATTGCGATACATAACACCCAGGTGATACAGGATTGCCGGTTCGTAAGGAGCAAGGTTTACCGCAGCACGAAGGTTGACCTCTGCTTGTCTGATCTCACCAGCTTTCAATTGCGCCCAGCCTAGTGAATCAAGCGCTCGAGGTGACTCCGGGGCGGAGGCGACTGCATTACGGGCTGCTGACAGTGCCAAATCACCGTCACCTTCTACCTCAAGATAGAGATTAGCTAGTTCCACCCAGACCTTATGGTCATCAGGTGCTAACTCTGCGGCGTGCTCGAGCGCGGCAACCGCCTTTGTGGGATGCCCGCACATTTGATAAGCCTGCGCCAGTTGTATTTGCCACAGAGCCAAAGTAGGATCAAGATGAATGGCTTGGCCAAACTCGTTGATAGAGTATTGGCATTGCTGATTCTCTAGCCAGAATGTGCCCTTCACGCTGTGAGCTAAAGCAGAGTCAGGGTCGAGACTCAGTGCCGAGTCTATCTCCTCACTTCCGTTCTGGTCCAGTTGTATCTTTGCCAAGCCTAAATAAGCCAAAGTGGTTGAATCTGCAGGATTCATTCTGTGCGCTCGCGAGAGTTGCCACAGGGCAAGTTCGGGCTCCCCTACACTCAGGTAGCCGATTCCCAACTGTTTTGCAGCTTGTTCTGGATTGGATATGGGCATGATGCCATTCGCAACCCCGATCAACTCGTAAGCAGTGCGGCGATACTCCTCTTTAGAGGATGCTGCTGCGAGATGGGACACTGCTTGTTCTTGGTCGATGAGTATTGTCAACACTCCAGCCCAAAACCTGGTTTCCAAGGTGTCTGGTACGAGAGTAGTCAGCTTGTCGTAGGCATGAGCTGCCAGGTCCCACTCTTGTTCCCCACGAAGCGATGATGCCAGCAGTTGCCACAGATCAGCCTTGAAAACACATACTTCATCGTGGCGAAACATTCTCTGTGCAACCGTGGCGTTTTCCCTCAATGCTATGCCTATCCGACTCAGTTCTACTTGAGCTTCGCAATGGTTACGCCCTGTAACCTCTACCTCAATCCATGCAGCCTTTGTTTCCTGCAGTTGATCTACTGAGTGCTCAACCCCATCGCCTGAAATGGACTTGGAAAGAATCCGAGCTTTGTTGAGTAAAGCGGTGTATCTTGCGTTTGGGAACTGCTCCATTACACTAAAGAG
>JBDLKB010000228.1:0-2736 GCA_039714055.1 Chloroflexota bacterium | reverse complement strand
AACTACCTGAACCACATCAAACGGAACTTGAAGCGCTTCAGCTACCATCTGTGCCATTGCCGTGTGCGCACCCTGACCACAATCTGCCCCAGCCTGATACAGAATCACCTGATCGATCTCTCCTTCACCAGCTATCTTGACTCTCGCCCAGGAATTTTCAGGAAAACCAAAACTGAATCCTACGTTCTTAAAGGAGCAGGCAATACCGATTCCTCGTGTCACCTTGGGGTTAGTGTTATCGGTCTTTGGCAGCTTCCATTGATCGTCTAGTTGTTTCCATCCAGCTTCCAGAGCACAACTGCTGAGCACCTTGTCTAACGACACAACCGGGGGCAAGGGGCCGCCAGTTGGAAGTGTCTTTTCCTCGTCAAGCAGGTTCTTCATACGGAACGCAACGGGATCCATTCCCAGAGCCGCCGCCAGTTTATTCATCTGCGATTCTGCAGCGAATGCTGCCTGCGGGCCACCAAAACCTCGAAAGGCTCCACCTGGGGGATTGTTAGTGTAGACTCCGATGGTATCCACATGTACATTGGGTACATAGTATGGTCCGGTCACCATCAAGTTTGCATTACCCAGTACCTTGGTTGTGGTATAGGCATAGGCTCCTGCATCGGCGAGAATGGTTGATTCAGCAGCAACCAGTTGCCCGTCCTTTGTTGCTCCCCAGCGGGAGATGATCCTGGCTGGATGACGCTTGTGATGTCCTTTGATGGATTCTTGACGCGTCCACACTACTTTTACTGGGCGGTTCAGCCGCAAGGCAGCAAGAGCAAGCACAATCTGTACCGACATATCTTCCCGACCACCAAATGCTCCGCCAATGGCATCATATATCACACGAACTTGTTCTTCGGGAAGGGCAAGTGCATGCGCAATCTGCTCTTGATCCTCATGGGTCCATTGACCAGCAACACGCACAGTTACTCGGCCCTGTTCATCAATGAACCCGACACCTGCTTCGGGTTGCAGGTATGCATGTTCCTGAGCTGGAGTAATATACTCACTCTCAATGATGACATCAGATTTATCCCAGCCAACAGCCATGTCACCGCGACGAATCTTCCAATGCACCAAGGTATTGTTTTCGCGGTCAGGATGGAGCGGTGTTGCATCAGGAGCCATCGCATCATTGACAGAGTAGTATGCTGTAAGGTCCTGCCATTCCACCTTCACCAAGTCACGAGCGTGGTTTGCTTGATCTTCAGTCTCAGCCACGATCAATGCTATTTGGTCGCCCTCCCAGCGAACGATGTCAACTCCCTCCTTATCTGAACCAGGTCCACAAAGTACCGGTTGATCTGGCATGATCAGCCCATATTCATTTACCGGAACATCCTTAGCCGTAATCACTGTCACCACACCGGGAGCAGATTCCGCAAGGGTAGTATCTATCGACAATATACGTGCATGACACCGCTCTGCAAAGAGTATCTTCATATGAAGCATGTCATCCATGACAATGTCGCCAGGATAAATGGCACTACCAGTCACCTTGCTCTGAGCGTCAACTCTAATTTTGGAACTGCCTATAGATTTCATCAAGCTCATTTATGTTCCTCGCTGAGCCGGCACATAATGCGATCAAGAATAGCCACGGAACTTGCATAGGTCGCTTCCATCCCCCATTGTTCCATTCCACCAGTGCCGAGACTCTGACCCTTGCTCATTGGTTTATCCGAAGCATAGTGTATTAAGCCAATGTCGAACGGAGCGTTGTGCAGATTCACGATCTCATTGTAGGGATGCCGTTTTGGACGAATCGATTCATAGATAGCGGAGAGGTAGGGACCAGCTTCCATCTCGATATCCGTATAACCTTCACGGTAAATCACCGCCATGAACTCGGGATTCTGCAGGAACGTTCCCCTCACGGTGATGGCTTTCTGGTTATCCATTACTGAGCCTTGATTCATCCACGGTGCGATATCCGCAGCGGTAAAGCAATTTTGGAACAGATAAGTGTTCTGCGAATGTTCATCGTAAACCACATTTGGAATCATCACATCCCCCACACGTCCGTTCAAGGTAGCTGCCTTGCCCAGAACGTATATACCGTGGAAGTAGTGGATGTTGCGCGCGATCTCGGTAAGAATCTGGTATGCCGCCATGCCCAACGGGTAATCAATATTGACAATCAACGACCGAGAGTCGGACAGCAACGAGCTGTTTAACCTCGGTACTCTTGGATCAAACCAATCAGGGTTAAGCTGATCAATTCGAATAACCTGCATCTCAACATCAAAGCTGTGAGAGCTAGGAATGCGGAAAATGCCTACAGCCTGCTCCTCGCTTACCACTTCCTGAGCTGCATCAGGGTTCTTGGATAGGTAGCTGCGCTGGACATAATAAAGAATGTTGGCAGCCACGCTATCATCATTGTTCTGTTTGGCCTGTTCATATGCTGTGATCAGGTCATCCTGGCACTGTTGATGAAGATAATCCACTAGCCTTTGTTGGTTGCGCAATGCCCAACCAGTGAGAAGGTTGGGAATACTGTGTGTGTTGCTCGAGACAAAGAATATCGGTCTGCTGAGAAAGTCGATGTCACCTGCGGTGCGTTCAATGTTATCCCACCACTGCCGTATAGTCTTGCGGTACGCAGCTAAAGAACTGTCCAACAACCGCAGCGAAATAGATTTACGCTGTTTGGCTATCTGAAGTAACCGGCTAGCGAGGTTCTTGCCCCATAATTTCCTCAGCCTTGCAGCGTCTGCAAACGATATGCCTACAGCA
>JBDLKB010000227.1:0-2745 GCA_039714055.1 Chloroflexota bacterium | reverse complement strand
CCAGTTCCTCACATACGATACCAAGAGTCAGATAATCGTAGCCAGCTCCACCCAATTGCTCAGGAATGCAGATTCCAAATAGACCGAGTCTGGCCATCCGCTCGTAGATGTGTTGCGGCAAGCCTCCGCCTTTATCCCATTCGCGTATATTGGGTGAGACATCTCGTGAGAGGAAGGTGCGCAAGGAGTGCACCATCATTCGCTGTTCTTCACTCAATTCGTGTATCATGCGTCAGCGTTTCACGAGAACCAGCAGGATTATATCCATGGTCATTGCGCCTGCAACTAGAAGCGATAATGAATCCTTTGTAAGTTGTTTAGCCCTCTTGCCTTTGGTAAAATGCGTTGCGGGTCGCCTCCCGGAAGTGGAATAGATGTTGCACCGTCATTTATATCGTATACTATGGCTCACCAAATGAGGTGAAAATGGACTCGATTGAGAACAACAAGTTAGTCATCGGACTTGGGATTGGATTTATTATTGGTCTTCTTATAGGCTGGCTCGCGATTGGCTGGTGGATCTGGCCTGTCGAATGGACAGATGCTGACCCTTCGCTCTTGCGTGATGATTTTAAAGAAGATTATGTATTCATGACTGCCAGGATATATCGCGAAACGCAGGACAAAGAGGCGGCTATTACCCGAATGTCAAGCCTGAGCGATGGAACCGGATATACATGCTCTTTGGCGCGTCAAATCTACGGCGGGGCGGACAAGCAGAATCTTCTTGACCTCGCACAGGTCCTCTCCCCCGGAATCAACTGCGATGATGTATCAGCGACCACAGAAGAAACATCCTCAACACCATCAGTTCTTCAACGTGCTAGTCTACTTTGCGGAGCTGGCGCGATCCTGGCGGTGATAGTAGGTGCAGTGTATTGGTTCGTTCTTCGCCGTAGTTCTGATGAACAACCCCTGACTCAATCTACGGCTACAAACGGAACAGTTACTAGACTCGGATCTGACACATCAAGAACCATTCCCCTTGCCCAGTTCCCAACAGAGTACTCGTTTGGCGATGATAATTTCGATGATTCATTCAGCATTGAGACCGCACAAGGCGAGTTTCTGGGCGAGTGTGGAATTGTTGCTTCAGAATCTATCGGTCCAGGCAGGCCTCGCAGGATAACTGCGTTCGAGCTCTGGCTGTTTGACAAAAACGATATTCGTACTGTGACCAAGGTGCTGCTTAGTGAACATGCTTACCATGATCAAGCTATTCGAGCCAAACTAGCTCCAAAGGGTGAAGCCATCCAATCACAACCAGGTGCTACTGTAGTGTTGGAAACCGCAGCACTAATTATCAACGCTCGCATTGTTGAGATGGATTATGGACAGGGTGACGTTCCGCCCAAGAGTTTCTTTGATCATATAGTGGTGGAACTAGCTGCTTGGGCCAAGGAGACTGCTGAATCACAGTCTAGTGCTCTATCGAACGACTTCTCTCTATAGATCTCATCTTTAGAGCAAAATATGCTTCCAATATAATATGCAGACCTCTCTATTCGATTACGTCCTGCCTGAGGGACTCATCGCCCAAGAGCCGGCTGATCCCCGTGACAGTTCCCGATTGATGGTTCTCGATAGAACCACAGGAAGCCGAAAGCATTTACGGTTCCATCAGATTGATCAGGTCCTCCGCAGCGGCGATCTCTTGATTCTGAACAACACCAAGGTTCATCGTGGTCGAATCTTTGGTAGAAAATCGATGACTGGCGGTAAAGTCGAGATGCTTTTGCTTGAGCCAGTAGATGATGTTGCATGGCTTGCGCTAGTCGGGGGTAAACGAATTAGAATTGGCACAACAATCGAGGTCCTGACCAGTGCGGGTGAACCAAGTGGTGTGATTGCGACGGTTACCAAAGAAGATTCGGGTTCTCAGCGAGTAGTAAGCTTTAACCTTCCGAGTGATGAGTGGATCGATATATTGGGTTCGATGCCTCTTCCGCCGTATATTAGAGAATACACTGGTGATCCTGAACGCTACCAAACAGTATTCGCACGCCATGATGGTAGCGCTGCTGCCCCTACCGCGGGGCTACACTTTACACCTGATCTCCTTATTCGATTAAGGAATATGGGTGTCGGACTTGAATATATTACGCTTTCAATTGGACTCGACACTTTTAAGCCAATCGAGGTGGATGATATTGATGATCATGAGATACATACAGAGTGGTCATCTATAGACTCATCGACGGCAATAGCGATCAATGAAACCAAGCTGCGTGGCGGTCGAATAGTGGCGGTTGGCACCACCGTGGTTCGAACACTAGAATCAGCCGCGCGAAATCTATTCACCAACTGCGATACAAGCATCTGCTCATGGAGATCTGTCAGCGCAGGAGAAGGTCCAACTGACCTATTCATCAAGCCTGGATTTGACTTTCGAGTAGTTGACGCCCTGGTTACCAATTTTCATCTACCTCGCAGTTCGTTATTGGTACTTGTGTCCGCCTTTGCTAATCATCAGATGATATTTGAAGCATATCATGATGCCGTCGCCCATGAGTATAGGTTCTACAGCTTTGGCGATGCCATGATCATTGTATAATCCCCGATTTCTGGCGCATATCCTGCAACAAATAACTATATGGAAACTTGCGTGGAACAATCGCGTCCCACATACGTCGTTATTACTAGAGGCAAACAATGATTTGGCAACACTGGAGATACGGTATGAGACTTGAGGTATGGCTGTCATTACTCGTTTTATTGTACGTAGTCGTCGCATGCGTGCCTGCT
>JBDLKB010000226.1:0-2768 GCA_039714055.1 Chloroflexota bacterium | reverse complement strand
GTCTGTGGTACAAAGCAAACAAGACGTTCAAGAAGGTCTGGGCTAGCTACACCCGTTATTCATTCTCAAGGGCGCTGGTTTGAAACATACCAGCGCCCATTTTTTGCGTTTGAATTCTGTGACGTGTATACTGCCACTACGAGGTAATCGCTAATGCGAACCGGGTATGGAGTTGTACAGGCGCATCACAAGCACAATCTGCCGGGCCACCCAGAGAATGCTAGGCGTCTACATTCTATCATCGAGCACCTCGAGCAAACCCAATTTTACGATTCACTCGTGGCAATCGATCAAGTGATCGCCACTACTGATCAGCTACTGAGGGTCCACAGTCAATCCTATCTTGACTACCTCAAGAGAATTACGGAATCAGGCGGAGGATTTCTTGATTCTGACACCTACGTTACACAACACTCTTATGAAATTGCTCTTCTAGCCTCCGGCTGTACCGTGGAGATGACCAATCGCATATGCTCAGGGGATCTCTCCAATGGATTCGCTCTCGTTAGACCCCCAGGTCACCACGCTGGTAGCGACTATGGCATGGGGTTCTGTCTACTAAACAACATTGCCATTGCTGCGCGTCAGGCGCTTGTTCATCCCAACATCGAAAAGGTGATGATCCTAGATATCGATGTGCACCATGGGAATGGCACACAGGACATCTTCGCAGCCGATCCACTAGTGCTTTACTCTTCTATTCATCAGTACCCGTATTACCCCGGCACGGGTCACCACAGCGAGATAGGGGTCAGAGACGGTACTGGTACCGTGGTGAATGTTCCCTTTCCTCCTTATGCTGGGGACATGGCATACGCATCAGCCATGGAATTAGTCGTACAGCCTGTCACCGAGCGCTATCATCCTGATATGATCTTTGTATCGATAGGATTCGATACTCACTGGGCAGACCCACTCGCTTCTACGCTATTGACTTTATCTGGGTATCACAAGCTGTGCTCAGACATCGTTTCTCTCTCTGAAAGAATATGCGAAGGTCGGGTTATCTTTGTGCTTGAAGGTGGGTATGACCCTGATGTCCTCGGTTATGCCGCTGAAAATGTATTTCGTGCTCTATTGATGCAGCCTGATCCAATCGACCCACTTGGTCAAGCTCCAAGATCCGAGGTTTCTTGCGCCCCCTACATTCAGGCTGTGAGACAGGTTCATCAGATCAACTGACATGAAGCCGATGCAAAAATCCCTACCGAATCGAAATAGCATCCTTCGTGGGCTCGATTCTGATATCAAAGTCAAGCCATGGCTGATTGCGGCTTTCTTCGGTTCAACTCTTCTCGTGTCGGGCGTAGTTTTACTGACCTTGTCATTTGTTGGCTCAGATCTCAAAGATTCAATCCTAAGATCGGTTGGTGACCTTTCATTATCATCCACCATTCTCATAGGTCTACTGCTGATCATTCTCGGTTCATTGCTTGCGTCTGTCGGATTTCGCAAAGCTAACATTTCCTCAATAACAGCCGGCTCTCTACATGCCCGAGTAAAAGGGCCACGCATTGTCGCCATAGGTGGTGGCACAGGCATGGCAGCATTGCTATCTGGTTTGAAACAGTATAGCGATCAGATTACTGCCATTATCACAGTTGCAGACGATGGAGGGAGCTCTGGCAGACTCCGACGTGAACTGGGAATTCCCCCGCCGGGAGATTTCCGCAAATGTATCGCTGCTCTAGCTGACGACCAAGAGTACATAACCAAACTGCTCCAATATCGATTCGGTCAACATAACCATGGATCTGACCCTGAAACTAGGGAAATTTCGGGTCATAGTTTTGGCAATCTTCTGATTGCTGCCATGGCAGGTATCTCGGGCAGCTTTGAAGATGCACTTGAACAAGCAAACCAACTACTGGCTATCAGCGGGCGCGTCTTGCCTTCGACCTTGGCGGATGTTACACTAATAGCTGAGGTTCAAAAGACTGACATTAACAATCAGAAATCAGAGCAAGTAGGAAAGCCAAGTCAGGATTCGAAAGTTCAATTGGTATCCGGGGAATCAGCTATCCCTAAATCCGATGGCACCATTAACCGTGTGCTGCTTGAACCGCAATCTCCGCCAGTATATCCTGAGGCTGCTCGCGCGGTCTTGGCAAGTGATCTGGTGTTGATAGGTCCTGGAAGTGTTTACACCAGTCTTCTCCCAAACCTACTCGTGCCTGGGTTGCACAAGGCGTTGGCAGCCATATCGTCACCAGTGGTCTATGTCTGTAATGTGGCTACTCAGCCAGGCGAAACAGATGGATATTCTGCACTGGATCATCTGGCAGCACTAGAACGTCACATTGGCTCCAGTATCATCGACATTTTGTTGGTGAACAACCAATTTCCTGAACTCGGCACAGATCAAAACACGGTCTACGTCGAACTTGACAGTTTCAGTCACAAGAAAGTCATCGAGTGCGACCTTGTAGATGCCAACATTCCTTGGCGGCACGATCCCGACAAGTTGGCGCGGAAAGTTATCGACATTTATTCACATCATAAGGAGAAAGAATCATGATAAACGTAGGAATTAACGGTTTTGGTCGTATTGGTCGTCAGGTATTGAAAGCTATTGTTGAAAAGTACCCCAACGAACTAAACGTGGTTGCCGTCAATGATCTGGTAGATGCAGACACCAATGCGCATCTATTCAAGTATGACTCTACCTATGGCATCTTCTCTGGCAAAGTCGAAGAAGTCGATGGAAAGATTCATATCGATGACAAGATTGTGAATGCATACTCTGAACGAGATCCCTCCAATCTCCC
>JBDLKB010000225.1:0-2783 GCA_039714055.1 Chloroflexota bacterium | reverse complement strand
GTTTGACCTACCTGGTTGGCATAGGGTATCCATCCGGCATCCACTGCAGCACGGCTTGCCCCCATCGCCGCACCCAAAGTTCCCGCAAGATCACGCACTGGCTCAAAACCTTCCTCGCCGCCAACGCCTCTTCCTCCGGAAACTATGATGCTTGCGTCGTTTAAGCTAACCTCTCCAGCCGTCGCTTCTACTCCTAGAACTTGTACTCCAATGTCTGATTCTGACATAGCTGGCTCCAAAGCAACGACCTCACCCGTACTTCCATCATCTTCTTCAGGAGCCGGGAAAGCACGACCGCGGAGACCAAAGAATCCAGTGTCACCGACAGTGGAAATTATAGTCATAAGCTTGCCAGCGTACACCGGACGAGTTGCTTTGATAACTCCATCCTCAATTTCCATGGCGGTACAGTCAGGAGCTAATCCGCAGTCACAGTCGACTGCTGCCAGTGCTAGCACATCTCTGCCCGAAGCTGTCGAACTAGCCAATACTGCCATCGGCTTTTCATCATTGACGACATTAGCCAGTATTGCAGCGTATGGTTCTGCCCGATAATCTACCAGTGATTCATGGTCACAGAAGAAAGCCTTATCAGCTCCAAGTTTGATCGCCTGGTTTGCTGCATTTTCAGCTTCTTTTCCAAGGGAGACTACGAGAACCTCAGATTCTGAACGCTCAGATAGACTCCGAGCTACACCGATCGCCTCGGTTGAGCTCGAATTCACAATACCATCATTCTGTTCTATGAAGACAAGAATACTGCTCATAGCACCTTCTCCTCAACCAACTTGTCAACAAGAGTCGACACAGCGACATTGACATCGTCAGCCTCAATGATTTCGCAATCACTCTGTCTTTCAGGCAAGGTATAAATATCAGGCCATTTGACCTTGGCGCCCTGAGTACCAACTCGATCTGGTTCCAGCTCAAGTTCGTCAACACCCCAGGTTTCAAGACTGCGGCGCATATACTTGGTAGCTGATCGAATGCCTTTGAAAGAAGGATATCGCGGTTCGTTGATCTCTTTCAACACGCTCAAAACAGCGGGAAGCTTCGCCTGGACCTTTTGACGACCGAATTCTACCGATCGAACAACAGTTATGTTTTTATCACCTTCATCAACTGCAGTTACCTCAGCCACATAGCTGAGCGGCGACCAGCCCAATCTGCGGGCTACTTGCATCGATGTCTGCCCCGTGTCACCATCAATAGCCTGGCGACCAAAGATCACTAGGTCAACATCCCCTATCTTTTGCACTGCCTTGGCAAGAACATAGCTGGTGGCTAATGTGTCTGATCCTTTCATACGGTCGTCTGAAAGGAGAATCGCGGCATCGCATCCCATCGCAATCGCTGTCTTTAGGGCCTCCTTCGCATCCTCAGGACCCATAGTCAGTGCGGTGACCGTTCCTCCGAACTTTTCCTTCAGACCAAGAGCCTCCTCAATTGCGTACTCATCCCACGGATTTGCGATATCCGGAGAGCCACCTGGATCACTCCAAGTGACCTTGCCCTCATCCACGGAAAGAATAGCCGTGGTGCTGGGCGTCTGTTTGGCACATACTACAATATGCAACTGAACACCTCCTCTTTACTTGTAATATTTTCTACTTTGATCCACGCCATACAGAATCAACGTACGGCGGTAGTTCCTTTCTCAAAGGCTTGTCAATCCGTTCCCCAAGGGCATACTGAGCTTGAATCAATGAATGGATTTCCGAAGTACCTTCGTAAATTGTAGCACCTCTTGCATTTCGAAAGTAGCGTTCCACTGGGAATTCATCAGAGTAACCGTAGGCACCATGAATCTGAATTGCCGAATCAGCCGCTGACACTGCCTTCTCTGTTGCATACCACTTTGCTACTGATGTCTCTCTCGTATTTCGTGTACCCAAGTTCTTTAGTTCACCTGCTCTGTGGTAGAGCAATCTGGATATTTCATACCACTTGGACATGTCGGCAATCTTCTTCTTAATCAATTGGTGTGATGAAATCTGTTTACCAAATGTCTCTCTCGTCCTCGAATAGTCAATTGATGCCTCCAGACATGCTTTGATCAATCCAGTGGAACCCGCTGCTACGGTATAACGGCCATTGTCAAGACAACTCATGGCGATTCTAAAACCCTCACCCTCCAAACCAAGTCGATTAGATTGAGGCACGCGAACATCATCAAGATGTAGCCACCCAGTGCTACCAGCACGAACACCGAGTTTATGGTCAATGTCTCCAGCAGACAGACCGGGCATTGTGCGCTCAACAACAAACGCTGAGAGCTGCTTGCCTGGCTCATGCTCCCGCGATACCCGAGCGAACACAAGGAAATGGTCTGCTTTTGTAGCAAGCGAGATCCACATTTTCTCACCATTGAGGACATAGTTCTTGTTTGACCTTCGAGCTGAAGTACGAATGGCGGAAACATCCGAGCCAGCATCAGGTTCAGACAAAGCAAAGGCACCCAATCTTACCCCACTAGCCTGTGGTATAAGAAATCGCTGCTGTTGTTCTTTAGAGCCCCACTGGAGTAATCCAAGACTATTAAGACCCACATGGACTGACATGATAACACGAAGCGATGAGTCAACTCTTTCCAGTTCCTCACATACGATACCAAGAGTCAGATAATCGTAGCCAGCTCCACCCAATTGCTCAGGAATGCAGATTCCAAATAGACCGAGTCTGGCCATCTGCTCGTAGATGTGTTGCGGCAAGCCTCCGCCTTTATCCCATTCGCGTATATTGGGTGAGACATCTCGTGAGAGGAAGGTGCGCAAGGAGTGCAC
>JBDLKB010000224.1:0-2792 GCA_039714055.1 Chloroflexota bacterium | reverse complement strand
TTAAGTGTACCGAGTACAGCAATTCAGAGCCCAGCAAATCTGCAGCTACTAAGTAGATCAGGACAGTTATCGTCACAACCGGTCGGAACCGGTCCGTTTCAGGTCGATTCCTGGTTCGAAGGTCAACCGGTTCGTCTGCAAGCATTCGATGAATATTGGGGAGAACCTGCTCTACTCGAAACTATTCAAGTCAGCCCGGTAATCGATATCGAGCAAAGATTCGACCTATTGGTAAATAAAGAGGTTCATTTGGCTGAGAACATCTTGCCAGATGATGTGGAATTTGCCGAGGACTCGTATCTATATCAAGTTGATTACCGCGAAGCGATCAATGTAAGTTATCTGGGAATGAATCGTGACATTGTACCGTTTGACGAGAATGATGTTCGCATGGCAATCGGGACATGCATTGATAGAGTGGATTTAACTGAAACACATTATCCTGAAGGGTCGATAGCAGCAACTCAGTTTGTACCTCCAAGTACTTTTGGATTTACTCCTGGGCTCATGTGGCACTATTTTGATACATCGACTGCCACTGATTTACTTAGTTCTGCAGGCTACACTGATGGGATAACTGTAACTTTGACTGTGGTAGATGTTGCAACAGACTATCTTCCAGTTCCACTTGAAATTGCAGAGATGGTTAAAGAGCAATTGTCCGAATGCAATGTTAATGTTGATATCGAAGCAGTGAGCGCAAGTGAGTTTTATGCGCTGAAGCAATCAAATCGTGTTGGTATGTATATATCCGGATGGTCGGCAGATTTTCCGGGGCCGATCAACTTTTTGAATACGCACTTTGGTAAGAGCGCAGATCTCGGCTCATTTGGAGCAGCGCTACCTCAAGTAGTTGACCTATTAGCTGAAGCGGAGCGTTCCGCGGACAGAGAACACCGGCGAGAACTGTATGATGAGGTGAATACCATCCTTAAAGAAAAGGTGTTGTTTGTACCTTTAGCGTACGGGGCAGGAACCTGGACAACTTTTGAGGATCTTCCAGGCGCTTATACTCATCCTGTTCATAGAGAACAATTCGCATTGATCGGTCCTGTGGATGAAGTGGATGAGCTAGCAGGGATTGGAACAGAAGAGAAACCATTTATCATAGCTGTTGGGTCGGAACCTTCGACTCTGGATCCGTCGCACGCAATCAACGATGTTGATTTCTTGGTGATAACGCAGATATTCGAAACACTGGTGGGTTATGATGCTGTCGATGAGGGGTTGGTGGGAATCCTAGCAACTGAGTGGGCCTCAAACGACACATACGATGTATGGGAGTTTAGCCTTAAGCAGGATGTCCGCTTTCACGACGGAGCTGAATTCAATGCTGATGCGGTGTTGATAAACTTTGACCGAATGTGGGACACTAAACATCCACTTCATGTACCTGATGGTGATGGATTCCGCTATTGTCCTATGCTTTTTGGTGCGTTCAAGGAAGCATAGATTTCACGGTAGTGTGACTATGAAAAGAAAGGGCGGTCACATTGTGACCGCCCTTTTCTCTATGTTATAACGAGTATTATTCCGCCCAATCGAAGCCAGGTCCCTCGGTGAAGAACGCTGCGTTCTTGGCAATTGATGCCTCCTCGCCCTCAGGAACCTCATCGTCGGCAAAGATTGCGTCAAATGGGCACTCGGCAACACATGATCCACAGTCAATGCAGGTCTCTGGATCGATATAATATGTGTTCCAGGTCTCGTGATCTGCTTTGCCAGGCACGATACTCTCGGTGGGGCAAACCTCGATGCAAGATCCATCAAGTTCGCATAAGCTAGTAATTACGTGCGTCATTTATCTTCTCCTCATTGATTATACGGTCATTGATGACCAACACACTTTTTGTATCATCCCAGCGATTCAATGGTACAAGCCTTGACCGCACAACGGGCTGATGCTACACTCGAAATTCTATAAAGTAAGTTTCTCGTTGTCAAGCAGGTCATTAACCTCAACAATATATATGAATGAAGGAACATCATGCAAGTTCGATGTCAGAGATGTGGACGTAGTTTGAATCTAAATCGCGATTTTATCGGCGTTGCTGTCGAGGAGGCAGACAGCAAGAATCTTAAATACACTCAGATCGAGTGTCCCAAGTGCCGGCATTCGATAAAGGTCCCGATCAAGCAGATTCGCCGATTTGCACCTCGAAAAGATTCAGAAAATCAAAACTGATAGAGTGCGAATTGTCGCTCATGCGTTTAATAGCGCAGTAGCGCGGCAATTCCACCTGCTTCGTCCAGTTTCTCCTTTTGCTCAATAATTTCCACTGAGCCACCCTGTTCAGTGACCCTTCGTATAGCAAGCTCGACAGCGTCAGAGATCTCTGAGATTTGTCCACCGCAGAAAGGGCAAGCACTCAGACTCTGTGTAGTCATATAGGAGCAGCTGTTGCACTGGTAACCAGGAGCAGCAAAGCCATCACTAACGAGCAGGGTTTGAACTCTTCCTTCTGACACAACGCCTAGAGTGTCATCCAGCCGAATAACCCCGTTTGAGCCTTTAGCTGCCGCAGTAATAGCACTACTCACTAACTTTGCCTCACGTTGTTGATCTACATCCTGAACGATTTGGAGGGAGCGTTCAAGCACTTTGTCTCCTGAGGCTGCCATCTCCATGGTGAATGTTCCAACAATGGTATCGCTAACGAAACTAGGTAACAGCTCGCGAAACTGTGCCACAACCTGCTCAGTTCCGGCAATTAACAAATGCTTGATATTGCGTTGCTCAAAGAACTCTGTTGTAAGATCTGCAGCATCTCGTAGATTTTGAGCTGCAACTT
>JBDLKB010000223.1:0-2811 GCA_039714055.1 Chloroflexota bacterium | reverse complement strand
AATTTTCACTGTGTTCTCACCTGCTTAGCACTTTATGGTACACCTGAAGCGTCTGTCGTGCCGTATCGTTCCAACTGAACTTGGCTGCTCGCTCCAAGCCCAGGGCTGATAGCCGGCTTGCCAGCTCTGTGTCCGACAGAACCCGGCTAATTGCATCTGCTAGACCATCGATGTCCTTCGGATCAACCAGAATTCCAGCTTCACCCACTATCTCCGGAAGCGATCCCGCGTTAGAGACTATAACCGGCGTTCCGCAAGACATTGCTTCTAAAGCGGGTAATCCAAATCCTTCATAAAACGATGGCAAAACAAGCATTGAAGCACCGTTATACAGAGCCACCAATTCATTAGTGGTGACCACATCATCCAATACTCTCACCTGTCCTTCAAGCTTGAGGCTACTGATGGTTTCAAAGATTGGTTCGGACAGCCACCCTTTGCGACCCACGATCGCCAGCAATGGCAAGGAATTGTTCTCCCCCAGCAGCCGGTGATAGGCTTTGAGCAAAGCAGGGATATTTTTCCGCGGCTCGATTGTGCCCACAAACAGGATGTAACCTTGATCTAGTTGCAGATTGTTAAGCATAGGATCAATATCATCAATAGTTCGGAATGCGGAATCAACTGCAAGATGAATAGTAGTAATCTTGTCTGCCGGGACCGCTAGCATTTCCTGAAGATCTTGACTGGTACACTCCGAGTCAGCGATGATATGATCTGCCGTGGCTGCCGCGCGGCGAATATTTCCTCCGTAATATCGCAACGACTCCCGGGTTAAGAATTGAGGGAAATGGATAAAGTTTAGATCATGAACGGTGATAACCATGCGTCTAGCGCCAAATCTAGGAGGGATGAAATCGGTGGCATGAAACAAATCTAGCCTATGACCAAGCAGTTCGATTCCCAGCGCCCAGCTTTCAACTTTGTTATGTGATGGAGTGTAAACATCGATCGAGTTTATGATGCACTTGCTGCTGTCCTTGCGCATACGCACTGCGAACCAGTCATGATCAGGATCAATTGAAGGAGCACTGGCAAGAAGTTGTTTGATGTAACGACTTATTCCCGCTTGGCTGTAATATGTAAGACGGGCATCGATTGCTATGCGCATCGAGGTCGATTATAGCTTTGGGCAACCCCTCGTCAACCCAATTGCCCAGGCGCACTCCGGTTGTTATAATCCGCAGACCCTGTGGAAATGAATGCAGTTGCAGGGCACATTCAGGAGTTGGGTCCATGGAATCCCAATCGTTGGACATCGCAGAACTACGTAATCTGGTCAAGTGGCTGGATGAACAGCAGCGCAAATCACGGCAGGAAGTGGCTGTGCTCCAACAAACCATCGAGTTCCAAAAACGTGAAATCGATGATTTGACTGGTCGCATAAAGCTGATTGAAGACAAGCACCCTGAAGTTCTAGCAGTGCTAAACCGTATGTCTAGAACAGAACAACTGGTTGACGGGCTTAGAGGTGAAATCCACGCATCCATTGGGGAAGTGGAAGAGCGTCGTACCAAATCAGAAAAAGAAATGGAGCGTTTGCGGTTGGTAGAGTATCAGTCGCTTAGTCGAGCCGTCGCAGATATGAAACAAGAGGTTACTCCGATACCTCGAATTGTTGAATCAGTCGATCAGCGTAAAGCAGAAGAAGAACGCCTCTCCGCTGCCATCGGCAGCCTTCAGAATCAGATTCCTCCTATCGAAGCTCGTCTTGAAGAACGCATTCGTGATGTGTCCTATGTGGAAGAGGGGTTACGCCAGAACGTCAAACGGACCGCCGAGGTTCAACAGACCATATTGGACATTCAGAAGAGAATCGATCAGATGTTGGCCACTATACTTCCTATCCAGGATTGGCAGCAACGCACACAAGTAAAACTGGACAAGTTGACACAAACTGAACAAGAACGACGCAATGAAGTTCTCGCGTTCATGGAGCAAACAAGATTGGCTGCCCAGGAACGAGTGCAGGAGATCAATGTCTGGGCTAAAAAATTGGAAGCCAATGAAGAAACCATGGAAGACTATTCCAAGCGTTGGCGTCACTTTGATGAACAGTTTCGAAAGAGCAAGCAAGCCATAGATGATCTGGAAGGATTCAAACAGGTCATCGAATCGCTGCAAGCGGAAGCGGCAGACAGCAGTCGTCTTGAGATTGAGCGTATCAAACAGAAATGGACTGAATATCAGATAGAGGATGACCGGCGGCAGAAGCAGCTCACACTAGAGTTGGATCAAGGGCGCACAGAGCAGGTTCGTGAGCGCGATGATCACCGAGACGACATCGGTGACCTCAAAGAGAAAATGCAGACACTGGCGACTGATGTCAAAACGCTGTATGACCTACAAGAAAAATACGCCGATTCCTTCCGCCAGATCACACGAATCTGGCTAGAAGGCTATGAATCAGTTGTCACAACCCCACCCACACGCAAGATTCCTGGATAAGCAACCGACCCGATCGGTAACCCTGTGATATGTACGTAGTTGGAACCGCAGGCCATGTTGACCATGGAAAATCCACCCTGGTAGAAGCCCTAACCGGCATTGATCCCGATCGACTCGACGAAGAAAAAGAACGGTCAATGACTATTGACCTGGGCTTTGCTTGGTTAGATCTACCTGGTGGTGAGACGATTGGCATCATTGATGTCCCGGGGCATCGCGACTTTATCGAGAACATGCTTGCCGGCGTAGGAGGAATTGACGCCGCGCTTCTTGTGATCGCAGCAGATGAGGGGGTCATGCCCCAGACAAGCGAGCACCTCGCCATTTTGGATCTACTGCAGGTGAACGGTGGCGTGATTGCAT
>JBDLKB010000222.1:0-2828 GCA_039714055.1 Chloroflexota bacterium | reverse complement strand
CCACGGTAAGCGAGCCATCATCAAGCTCGATGGAATCAACTCGCGCGAAGATGCCAATGAATTGCGCAATCAGTACTTGTTAGTTACTCGCGATGAGGCTGTCTCCCTCGAGGAAGGGGAGATGTTCTTCTTTGAATTGATCGGGCTTGAAGTGAAAACAGTCGAGGGACAGGTGTTGGGGTCAATCACCGATATCATCCAGACTGGCGCAAACGATGTATTCGTTGTACAAACAAGCAGCAAGGAGCTGCTGATTCCAGATATACCGGAAGTAGTGCTCGAAATCGACCGCCAAAGCAGGGTGGTTACCGTACAGCTCCTTCCCGGACTAATTGATGACAAATGACAGGACAGAACGGGCGCATTGGGTAGCATTCAATCAAATAAAAGGTATCGGTCCGCTGCGCTTTCGCATTTTGATCGATGCTTTCGGCAGCGCCACTGCTGCCTGGAACGCCTCCGCTTCCGAGCTCCGTGCCGCCGGACTCGACACCAGGACCACTGCCAGCGTAGTTGAATCACGCCAGCAGATCGATCCGGATGCCGTACTATCACAAGCTGACTCCCTGGATATCAAGGTCATCACTTGGCGTGATGACGAATATCCTCGTCACTTGCTCGAGATTTACGACCCTCCACCAGTTCTATTCATGCAAGGTGAGCTTGTTTCCAGTGATGAATGGTCGGTTGGAGTTGTAGGCACGCGGCGGGCTACCTCGTACGGCAAGCATGTGACCCGAACCATTGTCACTGATTTGGTGCAGGCAGGCGTAACCATTGTCAGCGGTTTAGCGCGTGGAATTGACGGTTTTGCCCATCGAGCAGCACTAGAGGTGGGTGGAAGAACCATTGCCGTCCTGGGAAGCGGCTTGGCTAACATCTATCCCCCGGAACACAGGGAACTGGCGCAGCAGATTCGGGAGAATGGCGCTCTCTTCAGTGAGTTTCCTCCCCATACCAAACCAGAAGCAAGCAATTTCCCCCGCCGCAACCGCATCATTAGCGGTCTTTCTTTGGGTGTCATTGTAGTGGAGGCGGGTAAACGCAGCGGTGCTCTCATCACCGCGCGCTACGCCTTGGACCAGGGTAGAGAAGTGCTGGCAGTTCCGGGCAACATCACCGCCAAGAGCAGCCAGGGCACCAATCGCCTCATCCAGGAGGGCGCCAAGCCCGTGCTTCATGCCAACGATGTTCTGGAGGAACTGAATCTGTCCATGTTGGACACCCAAGTGGCAGCACAATTGACTATACCCACAACCCCAGAAGAGGATAGATTGTTGGATCTTCTTTCAGGGCAGCCGGTGCATGTGGATGAACTAAGTCTAGGGTCTGGAATGACTGTTTCTCTGGTTACCAGTACTCTATCCATGATGCAGCTCAAAGGTCTGGTGCGGCAGGTCGAGGGCATGAGCTACGTCCGGGACGCTTGACAATGGCAAAATCGAAGCAAGAGATCATTGGATACTGTCTCAAATGCCGTGAAAAACGGGTCATGAGCAGCACCTCGGCAGAGTTCAACCGCCGTGGATCACCCATCACCCGCGGTGTCTGTTCCGTGTGCGGCACCCGAATGGCTCTCACTGGACGCACTAAAGCGCACGAAGGATTAGAGAAACCCAAGCCTAAATCTAAACCAAAGCGCGGCAACCTGGTCATTGTTGAAAGTCCCACCAAAGCCAGGACCATCCGTCGCATTTTGGGCAAAGATTACCGTGTTCTGGCATCATATGGCCATGTGCGTGACCTTTTGCGCTCTCGCCTCTCTGTAGATATCGAGAACGATTTCACTCCCGAGTATCGCGTGCCCAATGAAAAGAGGAAGGTGATCAAGACCCTCAAGCAGGCAGTTGAGGAGTCGGAGCTAGTGTTCCTGGCTACCGATCTCGACCGTGAAGGCGAGGCAATTGCCTGGCATATTGCTCAAGCTACCGGTCTGGAGCCAGAGCGAACCAAGAGGGTTGTGTTCCATGAAGTCACTCAGGACGCCATCCGCAGCGCCTTTGCCAATCCTTCAGAGATGAATGATAGCCTGATCGATTCGCAGCAAGCACGACGTATTGTGGACCGGTTGGTGGGCTACCAGATCAGCCCCATACTGTGGGAAAAGGTGAGAAACCGGATCACCGCCGGCAGAGTTCAAACCGTAGCCGTTCGCATGGTGGTTGAACGCGAACGCGAGATCGAAGCATTTGTGCCGCAGGAATATTGGACCATTGAGGTTGAACTGAATCGCGAATTGCCCGCAGATGAACCTAATCCATCGTTCCGCGCCAAACTGCATCGAATTCGTGGTGAAAAGCCCGATCTCACCGGTCAGGATCAGGTAGATCCCATTGTTGCCTATCTCAAGACCGCGCAATATCAGGTTGAGGATGTTCGTCTTGGCAAGCGTCGTCGCAATCCAACACCTCCCTTTATCACCAGCACTTTGCAGCAAACCGCCTTTGGTCGCCTGGGATTCCGTGCTCGCAGAACTATGCGTACAGCGCAGCAGCTTTACGAGGGAGTCGAGATCAACGGGCAGTCGCACGGCCTGATCACCTATATGCGCACCGATAGCGTCTATTCTGCTCCTTCTGCGGTGCAGCTAGCGCGAAAATGGGTCAAAAGCAATTTTAGTGACGACTATCTGCCCAAGAAACCTAGGTTCTTTCGTGCTAAAGCTCGTCTGGCTCAGGAAGCTCACGAAGCCATCCGTCCCACGATGGTGAGCCGGACACCCGATTCCATCAAACATGCGCTCTCTAGCGATCAATACAAGCTGTACGATCTGATTTGGAGACGTTTTGTTGCCAGCCAGATGGCTGCCGCAGTCTATTCGACCCAAT
>JBDLKB010000221.1:0-2833 GCA_039714055.1 Chloroflexota bacterium | reverse complement strand
GTTGCCGTCAATGATCTGGTAGATGCAGACACCAATGCGCATCTGTTCAAGTATGACTCTACCTATGGCATCTTCTCTGGCAAAGTCGAAGAAGTCGATGGAAAGATTCATATCGATGACAAGATTGTGAATGCATACTCAGAACGAGATCCCTCCAATCTCCCGTGGGCGCAACTGGGTGTTGACATAGTAATTGAATCAACCGGTGTCTTTCGCAGCGGCCCCACAGCACAAGCACACATCGACGCCGGCGCAAAGAAAGTCATCATAAGCGCTCCTGCCAAGCCGGCAGATAGCGTTGATCTGACTTTGGTTCTGGGAGTCAACCACGATGACTATGATCCCACCTCCCATCACATTGTATCTAACGCTTCTTGCACCACTAACGGGTTAGCGCCGTCAGTAAACGTATTACACAAGAAATTTGGCATCAACAAAGGCTTGATGACTACCATCCATGCCTACACCAACGACCAGCGCATCCTCGATCTGGCTCACTCTGACAAACGCCGCGCTCGAGCTGCAGGTCTGAACATGATCCCGACCACAACCGGAGCAGCAAAGGCAGTTGCCCTGGTTATTCCGGAGCTTGAAGGCAAGTTCGATGGTGGGTCGATTAGGGTGCCCACCCCCACCGTCTCATTGATCGACCTGGTTGTCAATCTCGAGAAAGCAGCCGATGCAGATTCTGTAAACAAAGCCCTGAAGGACGCATCGGAAGGCGACTTGAAAGGGATTCTTGGATATAGCGATGAACCTCTAGTCTCAACCGACTATAAGGGTGATGAGCGATCAGGCATTGTGGATGCACTATCCACCAAGATGATCGGCGATCGAATGCTCAAGCTCTTGATCTGGTACGACAACGAGTGGGGCTACTCAGTACGATGCGCTGATCTTGCAGCGCTTATGGCAAAGAGCCTTTAGCATTTGAATTCAGCTCGTGAACGTGAATGGCTTTTTCCTTAAGAGCCATTCACGTCTTTTGTTTCGGAGTCTAGTATGGCGATTAGAACTATCAAAGATGTTGACCTGACCGGCAAGACCGTGCTGATAAGACTGGACCTGAATGTACCCTTGAGTGATGGCAAGGTAACCGATGACACCAGAATAATAGCGGCACTGCCATCGCTAAGATACTTGCTTGATAATGGATCAGCTTTGATCGTCTGCTCCCATCTGGGTCGTCCCAAAGCACGTGAACCCGAGTTCTCGCTAGCTCCTGTTGCGTCTCGTCTCCAACAACACTTGGGTCTCTCGATTTCAATGGTTGATAAAGTAGTGGGCGAACGAGCGTACAAAGCTGCCAAAGCACTACATCCAGGTGATGTGCTGCTTCTGGAGAATACTCGCTATGAGAAGGGAGAGACCAAGAACGACCCACAAATCGCACAGGGATTAGCAAAGTTAGCTGACGCCTTTGTAAATGATGCCTTCGGCACCGCGCATCGCGCTCACGCCTCGAATGTTGGCGTGGCAACTATTATGCGCCAGACTGGACGCCCCGCAGTTGCTGGTTTTCTGCTTGAAAAGGAAATCGAGTTCCTCGATCAGGCCGTTCAGAAACCAGAAAAACCATTTGTTGCCATAATCGGAGGAGCAAAGATATCGGGAAAGATTGACGTAATCCAAAACCTGGCGAATCGAGTTGACAAATTGCTCTTGGGTGGCGGTATGGCGAATACTTTCCTAGCTGCTCAAGGCTATGAGATGGGCGATTCATTGGTGGAATCCGACAAAGTTGACCAGGCTCATGATCTTTTAGATGAATTCGGCGATCAAATTGTGCTGCCGGTTGATGGCGTTCTAGCCGACAGCTTTAGCGACGAAGCAGATTCCAAGGAAGCAAACGTAACCGACATTACCGAGGGATGGCGCATGCTCGATATCGGGCCCTCTACATTGAACTTGTTCGAGTACCATTTGAAGGATGCCCGTACTGTAGTGTGGAACGGTCCCATGGGAGTATTTGAATTCCCGAGATTCGCTGCTGGTACTTTACAGGTAGCACGATTGCTAGGTCCAATCACGCGATCAGGCGGTACAACCATCATTGGCGGTGGAGACTCTGCTGCAGCGATTGTACAGGCAGGTCTCAGAGATCAAGTTTCTCACATTTCTACTGGCGGTGGTGCCAGCTTGGAGATGTTGGAAGGCAAAATTCTACCCGGTATCGCAGCATTGGACACGATTTAGTATCATTTAACCAGATTCGTATCACAACAGAAGCAATATGCCCAGATTAGAATTCCAAATCGCAAAGCTTGTGTCTCACGCCATAAAGAAGGCACAAGACTCTGGCGACCTTCCTGATTTTGATATTCCCGATATCGTCGTAGAACATCCTAAAGACACCAGCCGAGGTGATTTAGCAAGCCCATCATGCCTGGGCCTTGCAAGACTAGCGCGAAAAGCCCCCCTGGAGATCGCAGAGATAGTCGCACGCCATCTGTCGCCCTCGCCTATTGTTAGCGAGGTTGAAGCTGTTCGACCTGGATTCATCAACATTAAACTTGACACCTCGTGGTTGCAGCAGCAAGTCGACGAAATCCTACTACGAGGCGGACAATATGCCGATATAGACCTCGGTGGAGGAGCCTCTATACAGGTAGAGTATGGTAGCGCGAATCCCACAGGACCACTTCATGTTGGATTTGGCCGCAATGTTGTACTGGGAGATGGATTAGCGAATGCTCTTTCAGCGGCGGGTTACCAAGTTCATCGTGAATATTATGTCAACGACGCTGGTACTCAAATCGATAAATTCGCTGATAGCCTCTACGCTCGCTACGCTCAGTCGTTAGGCGAAGAAGTCGAACTTCCTCCAGACGGT
>JBDLKB010000220.1:0-2856 GCA_039714055.1 Chloroflexota bacterium | reverse complement strand
CTGGAGTCGATGGCTGATATTGTGTTATTTGACGCTCCACCGATCATGGCAGTTACCGACGCAACCGTTTTGGGCTCTAAAGCGGACGGTGTTCTACTTGTGGTTCGAGGTGGAGCCACTCGTCGAGAGCATGCTATACGAGCAAAGGAGCTGCTGGAAAAGGTGAATGTGCGTATCATCGGGGCAGTTCTAGAAAACGCACCCGCTGATTCTATGATGGGAATCTATTAGGTTTACAATCCTACTATTCGAGTAATAACACTAGAACTCAATCTTCATCCCATCATAGCCCATCTCTACCGGTCTCTGGAACTGGTTCTTTGCCTCTTCAAGAAAGATATCCAGTTCATCCTGCGGGTCGTAATGTACCAGGACTAACCGGGCAGCCCCTGCTTCTAGGGCAATCTCTGCCGCTTGCCTAGGAGTAGAATGTCCCTCAAATTCCTCCAGACTGTTGGCTTCATGTATCAACACTGCAGCCCCACGAGCCAGTTCTTTCACTGCTTCACACGGGCTTGTGTCTGAGCTGTAAACCACTGCGCTGTTTGTGCGTTTGTTCTCCACTCGAACTCCTATGGTAGGTCGAGAGTGCTGCACAGGAGTGGTGAGTATGCGGATTTCATCATTCTCATAAACCAGGTAGTTGCTCTGAGGTGGAATCTCCTGATATTCAACTTGAACCTGATCAGTCAGTTCGAATTGTGCTATCAGTCCTCTGACTGTGTTCAGGGTGGACTCAAGTCCTGCCACAGTTAACGGCTTGTCCCAGGTTCCGTTCCAGTTGTAAAGCATCATCGCCTGTATCAGTATTGGTATGCCGTATATGTGATCAGCGTGATCATGGGTCAGGATTACTCGTTCAAGTCTAGTAATGTCTGTCCCAGCTTTTGCCAAACGTTGAACTGGACTGCCAGCGCAGTCGATGAGGATGTCACCGTTGCTGGTGCTGACAAGCATGTACACAGAATCGTGCTCTGCATCAGCAAGCGTATTGGATGAACCGAGCAATTCTATAGTTGCCATCAAGTATTCCGAATTAGTAACATAGCGAATCAGTGTACCCATACTCTTCGGGTTTCGCAATAAATATGTTACATATACTAGCGTCATGCTGCTTGACAGCAGCCACCCCGTTTGCTACTATCGCTGATAAGAAAAGATCGAAATGACTAGGAACCGGAGTAGTAACCCTTAAACCGGCTCATAGAGAACCACCGGCAGCTGGAAAGGTGGCGGGCACGATGAGGGCGAATGGACCGGGGAGTTGGAGCAGTGATTGGCGCAGCGCCATTAGCCGCTTCCGGGCTCATCTCCGTTACAGGATGAAAGCCTACCGCACGAATGCGGTGCGCGGATTGTGGTGCTGGCAAATTCCCTTGTGCATTTCACAAGGGATTTTTGTTTTATGGCAAGATACAGAATAGGAGAGTGAGATGACAGAAAAACCGAGAATCCTGACAGGTGATCGCCCAACGGGCAAGATGCACCTGGGGCATTATGGTGGCAGTCTAGCAAACCGAGTAGCGTTGCAAGATCAATACGACTGTTACTTTATTGTCGCTGATCTTCACATGCTCACCACCAAGCCGGATAAGAATAGTATCTTCCAACTACGCGAGAACATACATGAGATGGTACTGGACTACCTTGCGGCTGGAATCGATCCGAACAGGTCCACTATCTTTTTGCAGTCAGCAGTACACGCGGTTTACGAGATGAATCTCTTCTTCGAGATGCTGGTAACATTGCCCCGCCTCAGTCGTGTCCCCAGTATCAAAGACATGGCGCGTGCAGCACGTCTTGATGAAGAAGCCATGCCTTTTGGCTTGGTAGGCTACCCCGTGCTTCAGGCTGCCGATATTCTCATGCCCCGAGCGCATTTGGTTCCGGTAGGAAAGGACCAAGAGTCGCACATCGAGATCACCCGCGAGATCGCTCGTCGATTCAATCGCATGTATGATGATGTATTTCCTGTCCCCAAAGCGCTGATCGGCGAGGTGCCGAATCTGGTGGGAACTGACGGACAAGCAAAAATGTCCAAGAGCCTGGATAACGCCATCTACTTATCCGATGATGCTCAGACTGTAGCTCGCAAGGTTCGTCGCATGTACACGGATCCCAATCGAGTACATGCCGATGTTCCTGGCACGGTAGAAGGTAATCCCGTATTCATTTACCAAGACGTATTTAATCCAGACAAGGAAGAGGTCGCAAAACTCAAAGAGCGATATCGCCAAGGCAAAGTAGGAGATGTTGAGGTCAAAGAGAGTCTCACCAAGGCGCTGAATGATTTCCTCGATCCACTGCGTGAGAAGAGAGAGAGATTCGCCACCGACCCAGGCCTGGTGGAGGAAGTACTGTACGACGGTACCCAGAAAATGGACAAGGTAGCAAATGAAACCTTGATGCTGATGAAGAAAGCCATGGGAATGACCGGGGTATGGAACCGAATCTCGCGCAAGGCACGCGATCGAAAGAAAAAGCTCAAGTAGCGTTAGTCTTTCTGCAACACCAAGAGGTGAGAGAGACCGAACAAGCGCAATGGCGTTTTCTCCAGCCAATAGCTAGTCTTTCGTACCAATTGCCCAATTCCCCTCCATCGAGCTACGATGTTGTCAAATCCGGGGAATATCCGAGAGTGGAAAACAATCCCTACATCAAGCTCCGACACTAGTCGCTCCAGGTCGTGTTTCGAATAGGCGCGGACGTGAGGCGCTAGTCTGTCGCGAAAACGCCTTGGAAGATAGTTTATCAACGGGGTATTGCCGAAATGGTACTTGCCGCGCCAGTAATGACCGTGGGTTTCAAACGGGAACCATCTGTTGGGGCAGAACAAGATCACCCTGCCTCCAGGGC
>JBDLKB010000219.1:0-2864 GCA_039714055.1 Chloroflexota bacterium | reverse complement strand
ATGGAGCTGACCCTCATCGTTATATCGACCAGGGTATTGTCTCTAACCCTCCCACTCCATTCCAGTGAGTCGGCGATCTCACGGTAGGGATATCCCTCTATCCCCTCAAACTGCGCTCCTTTATCAGTCTTGCCTAGATAGGTAATGCTGGTGCCTGGGATTATTGTTCCCTTGGGAACCGTGTGTGTTGCCACTGCGGCACGGAACATCAACGGAGCCTCTTCCGGGGTTTCTTCAGGTATCGGTTGGACATCATGCATAGTGACATGGACATCCCCTACAGCGCGCAGCGATCCCAAGATTACCCCCATTACACGCAGTTTATACGCAACCTCAACTCCCGCTGCAGGACTACCAAGCCAGTTGAAGGAGTCGCCAACCTTTTTCACTGCAGCCTGTCCGTCTATCAACACACGAATCTCGTCTTCAGCTTTTTCCTGAAAAGCAAGTCCAGTGCCGGGGATGGTTTCACCTGGATCCAGCGAAGCCGCAAAGGGAGCGATAAAGGTCAAGCCCTCGGGTAACTCTGGCGTAGGGGTCGGCACATTGATTCCAAAGGGCAGCGAGCAGCCTGAGAGAAGCAGGATGCAGGCCAACAGAAGGACGATGTTACGGATATTTGAGCGCATGATCATCTCCAATTGCTACTCCATCTTGTACAAATATGGATGCAAAAGCAATGCCAGTTAGCTCGCGTTAACCTTCCTCAATTGTGATCGTGAGAATTCGGTCACCATCGAAGTCGGGATTTGCAGTTGGATCGCGCAGAGTCAACGACGTGACGACATCCATTCCCTCAATGATACGACCAAAGATAGTATGCTTGCCGTTCAGATGCTCAGCGGCGGCAAGGGTAATAAACCATTGACTGCCGTTAGTATTCGCACCGGAATTTGCCATGGCTACCAAACCCTCACTATCAAAGATCAAGCCATCTACTATCTCATCCTCAAACACGTAACCTGGTCCGCCCATTCCAGTTGCGGTTGGATCACCTGTCTGCGCCATAAAGTCAGTTAATACGCGATGGAATGTCACGTCATCGTACCAACCTTCGTTGGTAAGAAAGACAAAGTTATTGACTGTAACTGGTGTCTGATCCGTAAAAAGCTCGATTACAAATGAGCCCTTTTCGGTTTCAACCACTGCTTTATAGGATTTACTGGAATCAATGGTCATCTCTGGCTTGTCGTAGGTAGGAAGCTCCTGCACCAACCTCTCAGATTCCAGAAAAGTAGCCCATTGCTCGTGCGGGGCGAGAAACGCCTGGGGGTTGAACGGATAGCCATTCAAGAAGAACGACGGTGTCCCTTGCAAACCGAGTGATACGGCGTGAGCATAGAATCCAGCTACACGTTCAGCGGCTTCATCCGATTCAATGAAAGAAGTAAAGGCAGCGGTATCAAGACCAAGTTCAGCGGCGTATTCGACAACCTTTTCCAACGACTTGCCGTCGTTGAAAGCAGTTCGCACCTCTTCCTGGCGTTCCATGAGCAGGGTTTGATATTCAAAAAACTGTCCTTGTTCGCCGGCTGCTTCTGCTGCTTTCGCAAGGAATTGGTTTGGTGATTGGGGATCACCGTTCAAAGGGAAATGACGATAAACGAACCTGATGTCTTGTGGAAAAGCATCTACCAGATGCTCTATCGGCGACACAACCGTCGCGCAGGCCGGTCAAAGAAAGTCCCCATACTCAATGATGGTTATCAACGGGTCGTCGGAGCCCATGACCCAATCTGTGCTAGTAATCTCGAAAGGATTATCGGCTTCCGCTTCGATCTCTACATCCGGTGTGGGTTCAGCTTGTTCGGTAGGCGTTGGCTCAGCAGTTGCTTCTGGCACCTCAGGTGTTTCCACCTCATTCTGTTCGTCGGTGCAGTCTTCCTCATTTGGTACACAGACATCAACCGGAGTTTCTGCCTCAGGTGTATTCAAAGCTTCGCTCCTGCATGCTGAGAAGAGCAACAGAGTGGCTAACAATGCCACCCATACAGTGATTTTTCTCATATTGTTCTCCATAAAAAAACCGCCTCACAGGCGTCCGAGTATTCTACCTTATCGGATGTACCTGTGTCAAAGACGAATTGTTGGTGCTAGAGGTTCCCATGTCAGCATTGATTCCGACCAAGGTTTGGCATGATTCATGCTCCTGAATCGGGCATGACCTTTATCAAAAGAGGATATTCCTTGGCTGCCACAGTCAAGTATCGATGGCTGTTGATGGCTATATTATTGATTCCACTCCTCGTCACCACACTTGGAACCACCCAAACTAGTGCAAATGCTCAGGGAAACTACAAAGTTTACCTGCCTCTTGTCATGAAAAAGAATGTCGAGTTCAGGGGTCTATGGATCACTCGGTTTGATTGGACTGGCATGTGGGACGTTGGTTCGCCAGCAAGGATTGACGAGATGGTGAACAAAGCGGCAGACGCTAACTTTAATGTCCTTTTGTTCCAAGTGAGAGGTACAGGTGACGCATTCTACACTCCCGGGCTCGAGCCTTGGTCTGCACGGTTGAATAGCAGTGGCGAGTTAGGCAGGAATCCAGGGTGGGATCCCTTGGCAGTGATGATCGATAAGGCTCACGCCAGAGGGCTCCAGGTGCATGCCTATGTCAATACCTTTCCCACCTGGTATGACGATACAGCGCCGCAAAAAAACACAGTGCCAGTCCACCCATTCTGGTCTTGGACCTATAGTGGGGATGGATGGTCGGCTTGGCGAGTCTGGGATGATGAAGGTCATATGAATCTTGAGTCGGGTAAATATCTCTTCGCTTCACCCGCAGCGCCATATGTCAGAGAACACATCAAAGGAGTAGTTCTCGACATAGCACAGCGCTATCAAGTTGATGGTATCCA
>JBDLKB010000218.1:0-2903 GCA_039714055.1 Chloroflexota bacterium | reverse complement strand
GGGTGCAGAAGCTAGTGATAACTTCACCTGCATTTCCACCATATCGGGCACGCTCTAGGTCCCCGATCACCACATATTCGATCGAGTATTTATCTAGCAGCGCCTGTATCGACATCCAGTCTGTCAATGAATACATTCTTTCTACATCACTTTCCCTGGGCGAGATGTCTGGGTGCGATCCGCGCCATTGCAATTCATGACCTGCCCATCCCATTACGGTGGGCACTCCTGAGAAAGCAGAAATTCTACCACCATTTGTGTATTGACCGTCTACAGCCTCCAAGATTACCGAGTCCGCTCTGGCATTTTGACGAATATAGTCGACGGCGGCCCCATCGCCTGGGCTGCGATCACGCATGAATTGCATGCCATCAATTGTAGGCTCTTGATCAAATTCGCTGATTCGTGAAGGGATAGCCAAGGCTGGATACACCACACCCGGAACCATAATCAGCAACGATAGAAAAACCCATAGCCACTTGCGCCTATTTGCCAGATCGTAAAGCATGAAAGGCACGATGAGTGCAAAGAGAATCCAACCCTGAAAATAGAACTTGAATATGGTATTCGCACGAGCACGGAATACATCTACAATGAATACATATTCAGGAATCAGAGTAAGAGTGGATCCAACGATTATCATCAGGAAGACGAACGGGTACACCCTCATGCCGTTATGTTGAGGTAATGCGATATTGGCTGATTCCCTGCTTGGCAGCTTGTTTATGAGTCCTGCTGCGGCAGAACCGATCAACACATACAGGAAAATCGCTGTGAGTGGCGCCTTGAGCTTGATACGAAACACATTATAAACCGCTTGAGTAATACCACCGTACTCTGATTCCGCAAGGGCGGTCAACTCTGCTGATTTGCTCATCCAGATTGTCGCGGCAACTAAGATTGATAGCAACGAAACGACTACAAAGAGAACCAACGCTGTGCCAATGATCCTGCTGAACTTCACTTCCAGTCTCACTAGAGCAGACAAAGACCAGGCTGCAACAGTCACCATCAACGGTCCGAACATAACCAGGTACTGAATCAACCGTGTCGGACTATCCAGGTACGGTAGTACTCCGCCAGCCTGAGATCGAAAGCCCAGGTAAAAGGGCAAATAGAACAGCAAGCTGGCAATCGTAAGCGTTAGGGCGACAACGCCCGACAACTTGATCGCAGAGTCCAGCTTTCCCCCAGGTGATCGAAATCGACTGATACCAACAGCTGCTGATAGTAGACCGATGTAGATTGGCAGGTCCCATGTATTGAGAAATCCCAGCGCCCCCACTGAAACTGCTACAATCGCACATTCAATTGGGCCGATCTGCCGGAACAGATCCTTGATACTCCATGAATGTTGGCTGTCATCAGATTGCCATTTCAATAGGAATAGATTCAAAGCCAGACCAATCACCATCAGGACATACGGTAGCGCCAACACATGAGGATGGTGGTCACCAAGCAGAAAACTAAAAAACGGGAATTCATCAATTGGCTGTATGCCTAGTTCTTCTCCTGCAAAGCTGTAATCGTGTATTACTCGCGATGCTCTCCACCACCACCATACTCTCGGGGGCCAGGAAAATGATACTGGAGAAGCGGCGACCAGTTCAGGAATATCCAGCCACGCCCAAAACGCGTCTGGCAACCAAGCGTTTGCTTTGACTAGTTCTAGAAAACCCTCGAGATTTCCCAGAATAGCAACAGAGAGACTGCCTATTACTCCCATCAAGTAGTCGAGCCAGGATCGGACACTTGTCCCAATAGACACTCTCACCAAACTGAATGCGACCCCGAATGCACTTGTCACTGTGCTAGCAAACACCCAAGTGAGACCAAGATTATAACCAATGGAGCTAGACACATCTGCCAGCTTGGTCATCATGGCTGTGATCAAATAGCCAAAGTAGTAATAACTAATGCCATGCCCGGACATCCAAGGGGCTTGAGGAGGGAATTGGGTAGATCTCAGGATGCTGCTTATGAATGCAACATCCATCGGCTTCTCGGTACCAGATATGTTTGGCACCTGTGATCGATACCAGGCGAATAGAATAAACGTCACAAAGAACAACAATTCCACAAAGAGAATGTGTCTCCATTCCTGCCTAAAGAACTGCCGAGTTCCAATAGCATTGTCATTTGACCGGTCACGCACCTCGAGTGATATACCAATAAGAAGTACGAGGGAGATGGAAACAACGATACTTCCGGTTGAATTGGAAAGAAAGCCAAGCGAGGTGCAGATCCAAAGCACATAGCCCGTCAGCAAAGCGCCAAGAGCACGAGTGAACGCATAGCCTTTATGCGGAAGAGATCTGAACAGTCTCAGCGCGATCGGTGCACTTGCCAATGCCATGCTGACACTGATCAGCCACCACACAAGGATTACCTGGATAGATTGCCCAGTCATAGTAAACCCCTGCTATTTGATTGCCATGTGCTTAATTGTGCACAGTTCGGAAAATGGAAACACCAGGATTTTGATAGACCTCCTCTAGATATCCATGAGATATCATCTGAGCGAACTTGCCCTCTCCGATGTTATCATAGTATGCCCGCTCAAGGGGGCCATAGATAATGAATTCAACTTGGTAGTGATGTAATAGGTCGAGAGCGAGATGAATGTCAGTTGTCTCGTAGATTGTCTGGATATCTTCAATCCTGTTTCTTACCAATTCTACTGAGCCTTGAAATGCGGCACGGTGTTGTCGTGAATGCCATTCCCACCCAGCCACAGTTGGTAATCCTGTATTTATACTGTATCGGCTTCCCCACCCATATAGCTTGGGATAGGTATTCGCCTCGAGAATGACAGGGCTGCCCTCGACATTTCTTTCAAGCCATTTGATAGCTTCATGGTCAAATGCCAAAGGCATGACCTGGTTTTGATCCTCATATACCGC
>JBDLKB010000217.1:0-2904 GCA_039714055.1 Chloroflexota bacterium | reverse complement strand
TGGGCGTTTGCCGAGATGAATAGCAACAACTTCCAACCATATGTGAGTGAGATATTGGAAAATGTACTAGATAGTCAGAGTAGTGATGGTTCCTTTGACGGTGGCGATTTCCAAGTTACAGCATATGCCATTCTTGGCTTGACTGCACAAGGAACGGCAATTGAGGAGCGTTCTGCTGCTGTTGGATATCTTCTTGATAAAGCTTCCGCTGACGGCGGATGGGGCTATCCGACATACGGCGAATACAGCGAGGTCAATTCAGAGGTAATCACCGCTATTGCCGGGATGCGTGATTTCAAGAGCCACCGAGTGAGCCGTGTTCTATTGCACTACACCCAATAGAATCGGACCTTCTCTGACACAATAAACGAGTCAAAGAGAACACTAATTGTCGCGAGTGTTCTCACTGTTATCCCCCCATTGAAAACTGAATCAGTGAAGGATGTATTCTCCTAGAACGATGGTGATCTCCTCAATGCAATCCAGGAAATACATACACAAGCAGTATTTGATACACTTGAACAACAACTCAAAGCAGACAAAACTGAATGAAAGAGGATTTACACATACTGGCTAATGGAAGCGACGAGGAGCGCGAAGAAGCATCCCACCGGATCGCTGTTATTGGCGCAGAATCGATTTCCTTACTCAAGGACCTATTAAAAGGAGACGAAGATGTTCGATGGTGGGTGATGCGCACATGCAGCATGATTGACCATCACAATGCAGTACAACTCCTGACTGAGGGTCTCGACGATGCCGATGAGGACGTGGCAGTTTGCGCAGCTATGGCATTGGGGGAACAAGGAAAGGCTGAAACTGTTGAGGTACTGTTACAACATCTGCTTTCATTCTCAAGTTACGGCAAACGCCATGTAGCAGATGCATTGAGCAAGATTGGCGAACCCTCAGTGGATGGTTTGATTGCTTTGCTGCAGGACAATTGTCCCGATGTGCGCACTCAAGCTGCCCGCGCGCTATCGCGAATCAAAGCAGAATCCTCTATTCCGGCTCTCATCGCAGCTCTAGACGACGCCGAAGCCGCAGTAAGCCATTACGCTTGGGAGGCGCTGCAGCAAATGGGAGTTGGAACTGTGTTCTTCAATCCGTGATCAGACCTAGTTTCTACTGGAACAGGAGCACCAGAAATACCACCAGAATCACTAAACCCAGTATCAATTGAACGAATACAGAAGCAAGCAAACCAACCAGCCAACCAGCCCCTGAGCGCCAAGCAGCATTCCCCGATCCCTTTAATTTGTACTCTGATGCGAACACTCCAATGACTGCTCCCAGAACGGCACCGATTCCTACCCCAATTCCCCCGGCGAATAAGAAGATCAGACCTCCCAACATACCTCCGGCGAGGCCGATCCACAACGACCTTCGGTCAGCTCCTCCAACACGTGCCCCGATTTGGCTTAGCCAAATTTCTGCCGTAAGCCCAGCTAACGCCAATACGGTCAATAGAGCAAATTGCCATGGCGCAATTAATTCAAAACCATTGACAGCAACATAGATTAGCAACCCGATCCATACCAAGCCCAAACCTGGAAGAATAGGCAGCACGATACCCAGCAAGCCAACCAGCATGAACAACAAGGCTGCAGCAACACTCACAATCTCAACGAATGTACTCATGGCTAAACTCGTGTTCCCCCCCTGCTGAAAGAACCAAACAAGGTCATATCAGCCAGGGTTGATCGGATGAAGGTTCAAATGGAATGCGCAGATGCTCGTATGCCAATCTAGTGGCAACGCGTCCGCGTGCGGTACGATCAAGGAAGCCTAATTGGAGTAGATAGGGCTCGTAAACATCCATAATAGTGTCCGACTCTTCACTGACTGCCGCAGCTACAGTGTCCAGCCCTACAGGACCGCCATCGAATTTCTCCACGATGGTTCGAAGCACCCGGCGGTCAATCTCGTCGAGACCCATGTGATCGATATCCAAAAGGTCCAGCGCGTCATTGGCTACTTGGCCTGTGATTGTTCCATCAGCACGAACCTGGGCAAAGTCGCGCACACGGCGCAACAAACGCAAGGCAACCCGTGGTGTACCTCGAGCTCGTCTGCCAATCTCGAGAATACCTGCCTCTTCAATTTCTATCTGCATAATCTTGGCACCACGCCTTACTATGGCACCAATAGCTTGAGGAGAGTAATAGTCAAGCCGATGAATGGCGCCAAAGCGAGTCCTTAGCGGTGCGGTGATCAATGCCAAACGTGTGGTCGCACCTATGACAGTGAATCGGGGCAGTTTGAGCCGAATTGACCTAGCCCCGGGGCCCTTGCCGATGACAATATCAAGTGAGAAATCCTCCATTGCAGGATAGAGAATCTCCTCAACCGCTCGTCCCAGACGGTGCACCTCGTCGATGAAAAGCACATCTCCGGGTTTCAGATTGGTGAGAATGGCTGCAAGATCACCTGCTCTTTCAATAACCGGTCCAGCGGTTACCCGAATGTTCACTCCCATCTCATTCGCGATCAAGTGCGCCATGGTGGTCTTGCCAAGACCCGGAGGACCATATAAAAGCACGTGATCAACTGCCTCTCCCCGCACCTGTGCCGCCTGGATGAGAATGGACAGATTCTCCTTTACTCGATCCTGTCCGATCAGTTCCGACAGGTACTGAGGTCGAAGAGTTTGATCAGTGCGAATGTCGCCGTTGCGCTGTTTGGGGCTGGTAATGCTATTGTTTGGATCGTTCATTACAACTGTCTTGGATACGTTCGAGATTATACCGGACGGTCAACCTTCAACAACCCCGGATTCCCTAGCAGGGCTTTTAACACTGCATCGGTTTCCTCAAGAGTGTCAAATACGTAATCGGGGTCATTTTTTTCAAGTTCGGAAACAGAGTAGGGACCGGTGGCGACGGCAACAGAATCAAAGCCATT
>JBDLKB010000216.1:0-2907 GCA_039714055.1 Chloroflexota bacterium | reverse complement strand
ACCTGTTAACTGCGATTGTGTTACACAGCAGATTACTAGAGGAGAATGATTTTGGGTATATCATCTGAGCCAGCAGAAGTGACTATGTCAAAAGAGAACAGAACTAGTCTCATGCCAATCTTGATAGCAGTAATTATCGGGCTATTCTTGTTTATTGTTGATTGGTCCACAAAGAGTTGGGCGGTAACGAACTTGATCGAAGGGCAACGAGTACCAACGAATATCCCTTTGCTCTTCTGGCGTCTAACCTTCAACACTGGCAGCCACTACATCCTTGGTCAAGTGGGGCAGTGGATACCCTACCGGTTGATGATGGGAATCGCGGCTACAGCAGTTGTGGTGCTCATGGTCTATATGGCACGTGAATCGCTCCGAGTGCAAACAAGAGCACTTAAATGGCTCCACTGGGCAATATTGGCATTATTGATTGGCAGCATGGGAAATGCGATTGAGGTGATTACAAGGGGGCATGCAACTGACTTTTTCATGATTGATCCATTCCCCTGGCCCTCTAACCTCTGCGACCAGTATGTTAATTTCACCGTCTTTGCTTTGTTCCCCTTGTCGCTTATCCTCGGTTGGAGAGCTGAAAGGGAAACAATGAGAGGCGATAATAGAGAGGACACCTCATAAGGTATCCTCTCTCAATGGACACTATTGAAACCGGATCAATACACTAGGATTCCAGTTTCTGAGTAGTATAGTCAACGCCCTCGCGCAGTACTCGCTCGTAACTGACAAATGTACGATCAGGGTGCATTCCAGCTTTGCGATAGAGTTCTGTCGCTTTAGTTAAGCTGGCAGCATCTACCCCCAGACCAACTCGGGCAACACACAGTTTCTGCAGCTCAATGAAACTGTGGTGCAGTAGAGCAAGCGCAATCCCTTGTCTTCGCCAACGACGCCTCACCCCAAGTACCTCGACCCAACCCATCTGATCGTCCTCAGGCATCTTTGGCATACAAAGCGACACTCCTGCGACCTCGTCACCGTCCCAGGCTATATACCATAGGTCCAAGTCAACATTTTCATCAGTTTCTATCCAGTGCTGCCAATCCAACAGTTCGTTTTCAAATGGTCGCTCAACATGTCCGTAATGATCCCTAAAGGCATTGCGGACCGTGTGCGCCACCGCAGGCAGCAGTTCCGCCTTGCGCATTGGCTTGATCTCAATTCCTTGCGGCAGACTTGGGTTGGGCAGTTCATGATCAACTTCGATGATCATGCGTTGGAAATACCGGTTGATTTGGAATCCATTGGCTTCATGTCGGGCACGCGATTTCTCATCCGTATCCACCACTGATGTGATCAATGTGACTTTGGCATCGGCTGGCGCTTTTGCCATTGTCGCCAGAGAACGTTCATTGATCCAGTCATCGATCATGGCAGTAACATCATTGCTTGCATAGCTCGGATGTATGCTGTCTCGAATGTAGACTTTGACAAAGGGATCAGAATCCCAGGCGTTTGCTGCACCAATGATCTTGCCATCAGTGTTCTCTGCCACGATTGAATCATTCTCGATATCAAAATCCGGCGATGTCCAATGACTTTCAAGTATGTTGCGATCGATCTCGTCTTGTCCGGTATACAGTTGTGCGCAGATATTGATAAGCGACGCTACTTCCTCCGCATCTTGCATCTGCGCTGGACGCAACGTGATGTTAGTTGTGTTAATCATCTCAGATGTTTGATCTGTTCTTTCCATAATTCTAGTCACTTGCCATTACTGGCGTTGCCTCCAATGTGGCTCCCTCATCTGGTAAACCAACGCGTGATATCATTCTTTCTCTCTCAAGTGCTCGCTCGCGTCTGACTTGGGTCATATACAAGTTGTAATAATGACCTTTTTCTGCGATGAGTGCCTCGTGAGAACCCTGTTCTACGATATTTCCATCATCAATCACTAGAATGCGATCTGCTCTTCGAATGGTTGAAAGTCGGTGGGCGATAACGAAACTCGTACGGTCATGCATCATGGCATCCATTCCACTCTGGATCTGTGCCTCAGTTAGCGTGTCTACTGAGCTTGTCGCCTCGTCCATGATAAAGATGTCGGGGTCTGCCAGTACTGCACGTGCAAGACTCACAAGTTGTTTTTGTCCCACTGAAAGTCGACCGCCACCTTCTCCAACCTGGGTTTCATATCCATCTTCTAACTCAATGATGAAGTTATCTGCATGCGCTATCTTTGCTGCTGTTCTGACCTCGTCATCGGACGCTTCTAGGCGGCCATAGCGTATGTTTTCCAGGATTGTGCCAGAGAACAAATGCGGTGCTTGGAGAACGATACCAATTCTCGATTGAATTCCTTCTACCGTGTATTCTCGGTAATCGCGCCCACCTATTCGAATCGATCCGTCATTTGGTTCATAGAAGCGGCAGACAAGGTTGACGATGGTGGATTTACCTCCACCAGTTGGGCCAACCAGAGCAACTGTAGTGCCTTGATCGATCACCAAGTCTAGGTTCTCCAGTACCGATTTGCCTTCTTCATATGAGAAGTTGACCTTGTCGAATGCGATTTCACCCCGAATTGTTCCGGGATCTGTCGCACCTTCAATATCAGCAACATCAGGCGTTGAGTCGATCAGTGAGAATACCCGCTCTGCCGACGCCACCGCATCCTGCATTGAAGCATATACTCGTGCTATTTCCTGGATGGGCCAGAGCATGAAGGCGATGTATGACACAAATGCTTGTATCCCACCGATGGTGATCAAACCCAAATCTGCCTGCAACCCGCCGTACCAGACCACCGCACCCAATGCTAGTGAGCCGATTATCTGGACTGCTGGAAGGAATAACGCTGACCACCATGCAGCCCGATATGCCGCCCGGTACATCTCCGACGATTGCACGTCAAACTCTTTGAGGTTCTGCGGCTCGCGGGAGAGCGACTTGACC
>JBDLKB010000215.1:0-2908 GCA_039714055.1 Chloroflexota bacterium | reverse complement strand
TGGACTTTATGCAGCAGGAACGCGAGCGAGGTATCACCATTGCATCGGCTGCCACTGCTTGCCATTGGAATGATTACCGCATAAACCTCATTGACACCCCCGGGCACATCGACTTTACCGCCGAGGTGGTTCGTTCCATCCGCGTGATCGACGGTGCTGTGGTTATCTTGTGCGCCGTAGGTGGAGTGGAGCCCCAGACCGAGTCGGTGTGGATGAGCGCCGATAGGGAGAATCTTCCGCGGATGCTGCTCATCAACAAACTGGACCGCACCGGCGCTGATTTCGACCGGGTGGTCAAGGAGACCCGAGAACGTCTAACTCCCAAGGCTATTCCTCTGCAGCTTCCGCTCGGAATTGAAGGTTCTTTTAACGGAGTGGTTGACCTGCTGGCAGAGAAAGCTCTGGTTTGGGATGCTGAAGCAGAAGAGTATGTCGAACAACCAGTTCCGGAAGACATGATAGACCAGGTTGATATGGCGCGAGAGGAATTACGCGACGCGATATGCGAGACTGACGCAGAAATGTTGGAACTTTGTCTAGGTGGCGAGGAGCCTTCATATGAAGCGCTGCAGCAAGCATTGCGCAAAGCCACAATCAGCGGCGCGATCGTGCCAATCCTCTGTGGAGCAACACGCAAGAGGATCGGTGTGCAGCCGCTGCTGAACGCGGTAATCGATTATCTTCCTGCGCCGGTGGATATGCCCCCCATATTGGGGACAGTGCCCTGTGAGCCTAAGGATTGCGAAGAAGGTGAAGAAGAGATAGTAGAGCGCGCAGATGCTGTAGAAGATCCATTCTGCGCCGCGGTGTTCAAGATCGTGACCGACCCCCACGTGGGACACCTGACCTGGGTTCGAGTGTTTTCCGGTAAAGCAAATGCCCGAGAGCAAGTGCTGAATCCTCGAACTGGTTCATTAGAACGACTGGGCAGGATCTATCGTATGCACGGCAGCGAACGGGAACAAGCTGACCATCTGGCAGCAGGCGACGTGGTGGCGCTAGTGGGAGTCAAATCAGCGGCAACAGGCGACACTTTGTGCGATCCCAAAAATCCCATCGTGTTGGAGACACTTTCATTCCCGGAACCAGTGATGGCGGTAGCATTGGCACCAGCCACAGTTGACGATCGAGAAAAGCTGGGCACTGCTGTCAACCGGCTATCATCCGAGGACCCGACCCTCAAAGTTACCATGGACCCGGAGACCAACGAGATGCTTCTTTCGGGTATGGGCGAGCTGCATCTGGAAGTCACAATTGACCGACTGCGAACTGAGTTTGATCTGGTCCCCAACGTGAGTCAACCTCAAGTCTCTTATCGGGAGACTGTCACCCGGGAAACCGAGGTTGTAGGCAGATACAAGAAGCAGTCTGGTGGTCGAGGGCATTTCGGTGAGGTGGAGATCCGTATAGAACCCCTCGAAGCAGGTTCGGGACTTGAATTCGAGAATCAAGCTCCTCCTTCAGGTTTTCCTTCTGAATTCGTCCGACCTACGGAGATGGGTGTGCGCCAGGCACTTGAACGGGGAGTGATCGCTGGTTTCGCGGTAACGGATGCCAAAGTTACCTTGCTTGACGGCAAATTTCACGAGGTGGATTCGGCGGCGATGGATTTTGAGATCGCAGGCTCGATGGCAGCGCGCGAAGCAGTGCGCAAAGCCAAACCGGCGTTGCTGGAACCGATCATGTCGGTGACCTTGAATGTGAATGAAACACATCTGGGCAATGTGGTGGCAGACCTGGGGCGAAGGCGTGGAAGCGTGGATCGAGTAACAGTTCGCGGATCAGTGCGCAATATACACGGTCAGATCCCCCTGGGTGAGGCGTTTGGATACGCCACTGCCCTGCGGAGCATGACCAGCGGCAGAGGTAGCTTCTCACTTGAGTTTGATCATTATGACAAGCTGCCGGACTCGTTAGCGCAACAGGTGATCAAGGAACGCAAAGAAGCAGGAAAGATATCTGAACGCGGCTAGAGCCGCAGCGAATCACTTTTTCTTGTTAAGAAAGCGGCGTAATACGCGAATCTCATCGTGAAGCTGAACTCGGTCACCGGTCTTTAACTCCTGCAAAGGGCGATCAGACCAACTCCTTCCGAGCTGGAACACTACGAGCCGCGATCCAATAGCTGAATGCGTCTCCTGCACGTACGCCAGTCCCACTAATCCACCGTCAGTGCCGACGGAACAGCTAGTGATGGCACCCACCACGCGGCCTTTGCGGTTGACCACGATATCGCCCTGGTCGGGACGGCGGGCGTGTTCTTCCACAAGCTGGAAACGAACCAGACGAGACTTGCGTCTATCTTCGTGTTTCATGAAAGCGTTCTTGCCGATAAAGAACGGCTTGTAGAGTTTGACATAGGGGGAGAAACCAGCATCAGCGGGATTAAGCGCCAGCGGTCCCGCCAGTTCGTGTCCATACAGAGGCAACCCTGCCTCGATGCGTAAACTATCCCTTGCCGCCAATCCTACCACCACCATGCCGTGTTTTGAGCCAGCTTCTATCAACTTGTACCACAGAGCCGGCAGTAAAGCAGGATGAGCAAACAACTCATATGCCATGGGTTCACCGGTGTAACCAGTGCGGGAAACGTATAGATGGAAACCAGGAAAATCGATCGACGCAATTTCGGTACGTTTCATGCTGCGCAGGATCTCTTGAGAAACCTCATCACCCTCGGCAAGCTCGAGGAGAATGTCCAGTGAGCAGGGACCTTGTAGAGCCAATTGGCTGCGCTTATCGTCTCCACCTTCCTCGCGGGTCAGGTCAATGATTTGAACCTTTTCCAATCCCAAAGCTCTGGACCAAGGTCTTTCGGAATCAATGACAACGTGGGCTTCTTTGACCGCATTCAACCATGCCAGATCCTTATCCTTGTTAGCAGCATTAACTACCATCCAGTAGCGTT
>JBDLKB010000214.1:0-2951 GCA_039714055.1 Chloroflexota bacterium | reverse complement strand
TATATACGAAATACGCTTGGCAGCTAGTTCATCTGTACTTACTTCCGATGACATGGATGTGATATTGGATCAGTTATCAAGTCGAATACTAAACACAGCTGAGAGACTCGGTTTGCATATCAATGCCATGCCTCAAGTCAGCATATCATCATCAAAACATTTAGAGAGCACACAAATATTAAGCAAATACTCGCCTGTTGAAGATGATGACGATCAAGCCACGAGAGTTATTGCTCGGGGTGGGGGACGAAGCGACGTAGAAGAAGCGTGCCTGATCTCATTATCCTCTTCAGTTGTAGCTTCAATCGGAAAAATCATGAGCATTGGAAGTGATCAGTCAAATGACTTGGTGATTTCCTCTGCTGGTGTGTTGCCAAGACATGCATTGATCCGTCGAGTTGGATATAGATACATGCTGTATGACCTTGGATCTCCTTCAGGAATATTGCTGGGAGATACACGAGTTCGCGAGTCTTTACTTGAACCAGGCGATGTGATCACTATAGGCAATGAACATCTGGTTTTTTCACTAGATGAAGACGAGCCTGAGGGATTTCCGAGTGACACACCTTTATATTAGAGTTTAAGTCGATGCCAGTTGAAGTGATTGTTTTTATTCTTCGAATCATTGCTGCAGCAGCAATGCTCCTTTTTGTGATTGTCACTATGTGGGTAATGAGCAAAGAGTCACGAGAACTTGAAAAATCACTTTCACATGGACCCAAGAGATATGGTACCTTGACTGTGGTGGAGTCTGGCAACGAGTTGTTGGAGGTTGGGTATGAGTTTGCGGTGCATTCTGCGTGTACTATTGGGCGAATTGAATCAAACTCGATTGTAATACCTGACGATTTCGCTTCAGCAGAACATGCTCTAATTGCTCTACGTCATGGACAATTAATGATTGAGGATCTATCTAGCCGAAACGGAACATATGTCAATGGGAACCGCATTGAAAGCAATGTAGTGATTAAAACTGGCGACTTGATCACAGTTGGTAATGTAGTAATGAGAATGTCAGTGCAATAGAGGTTTGCGCTGAATCGCTGCAGATCGACCTCATAAGAAAGGAGTTCAAAATGGATCTGGGACTGGATAACAAAACTGTACTAGTAGCAGCGGCCAGTGAGGGACTCGGAGCCGCAGTAGCGCATCGGTTCGGTCAAGAAGGTGCGAATCTAGTGATCTGTTCGCGTGATCCTGAACGTGTGGAAGCGAGAGCTGCTGACATAATGCGTTTCACAGGTGCTAGAGTATTACCGATGACAGTGGATGTCACAGATCGCATCCAGATTCAACAAATGGTGGATGCTACCGTGGAGGAATTTGGCAAGATCGACATCTTGATCACAAATGCCGGTGGGCCCCGACCAGGAAGCTTTCTTGACTTGGCACATGATGATTTCGAGAACGCATTTCAGCTAACATTGATGAGTGCGGTCAATCTATGCTATGCAGTAGTACCGGTAATGCTAGAGCAAGGCGGTGGAAGCATAGTTACCATCACATCGGTATCGGTAAAGCAGCCTATCGACAACCTTACTTTGTCTAACAGTGTTCGAATGGCAGTAGTTGGTCTGACAAAGACCTTGGCAAATGAATTGGGGCCAAAAGGTATAAGGGTGAATACTGTACTTCCGGGTTGGACTCGAACTGGAAGGGTTGACGAGTTGCTACAGGCTAGAGCACGGAAGTCAGGTAAATCGGTTGAAGAAGAAATGCAAATGATCGCAGGTGCATTTCCGCTTGGGCGGATGGCAGAACCAGATGAATTTGCTCGAGCAACAGTATTCATTGCCTCACCCGCGGCAAGCTACATACATGGTGTGGCTTTGCCCGTCGATGGCGGGTCAATTCAGAGTAGTCTATAGTGGTCATCGGGTGATTCAATTGATTTACGTGCGAACATATCGACATATATGAGCTCTCTGGACTGACTATTAGTTCCACTGGTTAACAATGTCTCAAACAGTCAAGTACCCTTCTTACAGACATGAAAAGATCGAACTGTTCTTGGTTGGGATCGCAATTCTATTTGTGCTAGTAAATGCATTGATTCTATCCTTGACTCAAGAGGGTAGCGTCATCTCCCAAGTGATTTATCCAGCGATCATCTGGACGCTGGCGATTGGTGCAGTTTATCTTTTCCTTGAGAGGCGCCTGCCACAAAGAGATCGTTTGATTTACCCCATAGCGGCATTTACGACTGGCTGGGGAGTATTGCTAGTCCAGAGACTAGCGCCCGCTTTTGTCTGGCGTCAATTACTATGGGCTGTTCTTGGATCCGTGTCATTGGCAGTCGTTAGTGTCATGTTTCCTGAGAGGACAGGTGATCCGGGTGGATTACGTTTCCTGAGAAGATTCAGACACACTTGGCTGATTCTGGGACTGGTACTGTTGGCGACCACCTTTATTTTTGGTGTCAATCCATCGGGCGAGGGACTACGACTATGGTTGGGTGGAAATGTTCCATTTCTAGGTAAAGTTTACGTACAGCCGTCTGAGATACTCAAGATACTCACAGTGGTGTTTCTTGCGAGTTACATGGCAGAGCGACATGAGTTGGTTCCCAATAGACATTTCAAGATAGGGCGCTTTCGCATAGCACTATTGCCAACTTCATATGTTGCACCTTTGTTGTTTTCGTGGGGTATTAGTGTGGTGCTGCTGATACTGCAGCGAGACCTTGGTGCAGCGATGCTGTTCATACTGACGTTCCTGGCAATGCTTTACCTTGCCGGTGGTTCTTGGGAGGCGGTCGTCATTGGATTCACTATGATGATCGCTACTATAGCCATTGCATACCTTATTCCAGTACCGCAACTTGATGTGGTTCGCTTGCGTCTCGACACCTGGATCAATCCTTGGATCGACTCTTCAGGGCGAGGATTTCAGATAGTGCAATCGTTAATTGCAGTCTCGTCTGGAGGAATTATCGGTGAAGGGATTGG
>JBDLKB010000213.1:0-2959 GCA_039714055.1 Chloroflexota bacterium | reverse complement strand
GCTTGGCCCGCGGTGTTGGAGCAGCTTCTGAACATGAGTGTGGGTCTAGCGGACACCTATATTGTCGGACATCTTGGGGCTTCTCAGTTAGCTGCTGTTGGATTATCTATTCAAGCAACCAGTATTGTCTGGTCTCTTATTTCTGCCATTGGAGTGGGAAGTACGGCAATCGTGGCGCGCCGGGTCGGAGAAGGAGCTCACAGAAAGGCAAACGAAGCAGCGCAGCAATCGATCATTTTAGCCCTGGTTGTCGGGATAATTATGGCGATTCTTCTGTGGACCTTTGCTCCACTCTTTCTCAATGCTCTCGGTGCTGAGACAGAAGTAGTCGAGATGGGCACGGCATATCTTCGAGCTGTTTCTTCCACGGTATTCATGATGTCGATCCTGTTTGTCGGTTCCGCAATTCTAAGGGGTTCAGGTGATACCCGAACACCCATGCTGATTATGTTGGTGATAAATGTGATCAATATCATCGTAGCATATACCTTGACGATGGGTGTGGGTCCACTGCCTGCTCTCGGGGTGTTGGGTTCGGGGATCGGTGCCGCTACAGCACGTGGTCTGGGTGGAATCATCATGCTTGTGGTTTTGATTCGTGGTACTCGTGTGGTTAAGTTGAGTTTATCTGGCTGGCGAATTGTGTGGTCAACAGTTCGCAGGATTCTTCAAATCGGACTACCCACTGCAGGAGAACAACTCCTGATGCGATTCGGGCAGATTATCTTGGCGGGTATCATTACTGGTCTTGGCACCCTGCAATATGCAGCGCATCAGGTGGCGATCAACGCTCTTTCCGTTGCCTATATGCCGGGATTTGGTTTTGCTCTAGCTGCCACAGCGTTAGTAGGACAAGAGCTAGGCGCTCGCCGAATTGATCTAGCAAAGCGTAGTGCGTACGAAGCAGTCAAGATGGTTGCCATAATTATGACCGCAATGGGGGTGTTGGTGTCCATATCTGCTCGGTCGGTAATGGGTATATTCGTCCAATACGCAGACGTGATTGAGATTGGTACCAGTGTGCTGCGCATTGCTGGTTTGGCTATGCCTGCATTGGGTATCAGTTTCACCTTTGCCGGAGCGCTTCGCGGTGCGGGAGACACAACCGCAGTGTTATACATCACGGGATCTAGCATCTGGATTGTTCGTGTTGCCAACGCTATCTGGCTTGGGTCGCTGTTTGGTCTCCGAGGTGTATGGTTTGCTGTAGCAGCAGACTTTGTTGTCCGCGCCATAGCTCTCGCAGTCCGATTCAGAAGAGGACGTTGGCAACAGGTCAAGATCTGATCAACTGATATCAGCCAGAACAAGCCGAGTTCGTTTGATTCTCACTGTTCGAGGATCCACTCCTAGCTCATCAAGCACTTCATCAGGACGTCCAGTTGCCGCAGGTCTTGCTGACAATCTCATTCGCAAGGTGTTGTCAGTTGGGTCTAACGACATCTCTTCAATCAAAGGACGCAGGTTATATTCCTTTCCCCTACGGTGACGAATGATGTCTGCGGATTCCAGCAGATCATTTATGCGAGCAACTAAATCCATGTCATTAGCATGTTCAATCAGGTACTCGTTGGCCAATAGCTGCGATTGGATCGAGGGTTCCGACCTATCAATTCCCTTCACTATTTTGACAATCAAGCCTGGTGGAGCGTGATCTTGTAGCTGAGCAACAATGCGCTCACTCTCCGTTCCTTCAGTCAATCTGACATCAAGTAGTTCATTCTCACCTTCGATACCGAGTGGCAGTGCTGATCCTAGGTTGATCTTGGGCTGTGGATTAAAGCCCTGAGAGTATGTGACCGGAATCCGGGCACGCCTGAACCAACGCTCCCACACCTGAGCCAAATCCAAATGGCTGATATAACGAGTTGGTCCCGACTTGCTAAACGTGATTCTATATCTATGCATATACCTATTCTATCATTTCTGCGGTACAGTATGGTGAAGAGTGGGATGGTCGTTGTTTCTCGCTATAATCTAGGGGTACAAATGGAGCGAAAACCATGAATCCTGTTGATCTGATAATCAAGAAAAGAGATGGTGGTCAACTTACTCGAAAAGAGATCGAATGGTTCGTAGAGGCATACTCTGACGATGCCATTCCAGATTATCAAGCTGCTGCCCTATTGATGGCGATCTTCTTCAGCGGCATGGAAAGGTCTGAGACAGTTGATCTTACCGAGGTAATGGCAGGGTCAGGCGACCAGTTGGATCTGCACGACCTTGTTCCCTATGTACTTGACAAACATTCATCTGGTGGTGTTGGTGACAAGACAACACTTGTCGCATTACCTCTGGTAGTAGCATCTGGACATCCTGTGGGCAAGATGTCAGGAAGAGCGCTCGGATTCACTGGCGGCACGCTAGACAAACTGGAATCAATACCTGGATGGCGAGCTGAGATCAGCACTGAGGAATTCCGCCGCCAGTTAAAAGGAGAGGGGATTGTGCTATGCGGGCAAACCGCTGATTTGGCACCGGCTGACAAGAAATTGTACGCCCTCCGCGATGTTACTGGTACGGTGAATTCGCTCCCTTTGATCGCGGCAAGCATCATGAGCAAGAAACTAGCTGCCGGAGCAGATGGCATCGTATTGGATGTCAAAGTGGGATCTGGCGCCTTTATGAAGACAGTTGAAGACGCGGTGCAGCTCGCACGACTGATGGTGGATGTTGCCAAGGATGCTGGAAGAAGTGCAGTGGCGTTGATCTCTGGTATGAACCAACCGCTGGGTGTTGCCGTTGGTAATGCCCTTGAGGTGAAGGAAGCAATTGCCACGTTGAATGGACATGGTCCCAAGGATTTTACCGAACATTCACTGGTGGTAGCAGCGCACATGGTGTCATTGGCTCGCTCGGAATCATTTTCAAACGAACTTGTGAGAGAATTGTCAGAGCGTTTGTCAGATGGTTCTGCTTGGCAAGTGTTCCGGTCGATGGTTGCTGCTCAGGGAGGTTC
>JBDLKB010000212.1:0-2973 GCA_039714055.1 Chloroflexota bacterium | reverse complement strand
TGAGTGACGAGTGGCTTTCACTTTTACCGGCGGATAGGAGAGAATCGAGTGACTAACTTTCGTGTAGGCATACTAACGGTCAGTGATCGTGCCTCACGTGGTGAGTATCAGGATCTCAGTGGTCCCCAACTTGTCAGAATAGTGCAGGAAACTGATGGACTAGTGCTTGCGGAAGTGGACATAGTACCTGATGAGGTAGAGGCTATTCAACAGTGTCTGGTCAATTGGGCTGACAGCGGAAGAGTGGATCTGATTATCACAACTGGGGGAACAGGATTCGCTCCACGTGATATTACACCTGAAGCAACACGTGAGGTCATTGATAAAGAAGCTCCTGGTATTGCTGAGGCAATGCGCTGGGAAAGCTTAAAAATCACACCTCATGCCATGCTTTCTCGGGGTATTGTCGGGATTCGTGGCTCGTCATTGATAGTAAACCTTCCGGGGAGCCCCAAGGCAGCGAGAGAGAATCTGTTGAGCATATTGCAGGTGCTGCCGCACGCTTTGGAGCTCATTCAGGGTCGGGGCGCAGATTCGCACGATATCAAACAGAATTGATATTGGGTTGGATGAGAAGCCCTGTCAGTAATCTGGAGGTAGAGCGTCAGCTGACTGATACTATAGATCAGGTTGCTAGACGCTAATCAGTGATGATTCTTTCGGGGGCAGTATAGATTCTCATACTACTGCCCTTGAGATATCCTACCAGAGTAATGTTCCACTCTTGAGCGAGAGAGAGCGATAGAGATGTGGGGGATGTCAGCGAACACACCAGGGGAATCTGCATACGATAGGCTTTGTAGAGCATCTCTGAACTGATGCGTCCAGATGACAAGAGAAGCAAGTCTTTGGTGCTCACACTGTTTATCACTGTCCATCCGATCAACTTGTCAACTGCATTGTGCCGTCCAACATCTTCACGAACTGCTATTATTTGATCTGTCCGGGCTAACGCTGCAGAATGGGTTCCACCGGAAATGCGGTGCAATTCTGACTGGCTGAGCATCTCTTTCATCCGCTGCTGCAGATCGTGGTAAGAAACACGCAGATCGCTTGAAACCGGCGCAAGTTTCGGTTGATCTGGTTGTGAATCTGAGTGATCTCTGAAAGTCCTACCTCTACCGCATCCTGAGGTAATGATTCCGCGCCGTGGAAACTCGTCAACGTCGTCTCGCAACAGCACGTCCACACATCGCTTATTGGGGGAGAGGGATACTCCGAGAAAATCATCTTCAGCATCGATCAAGCCCTCAGCATAGAGAAATCCAACTGCCAACTCGTCACACTTATGTGGTGTAGCCATGAGTTGAATCAATTCTTTGCCATTTACATAGAGAGTGATCATGGCTTCTACTGGAGCAAAGCCCGACACGGTCTTTAATTGATCACGTACCTGAGAAAGGTACTCGGTTTTGATGGTACCCTGAACCTCGGGAGGTGCTTGATTTGAGGAAGTCGAAGAAGAGTCAGATTTCATTCAGTGGACCTTGTCTATCATAGTTTCTTTAACAAGCTCACGCATATGATAACAAAATGCCCTGGCTCGTCGATATGACCAGGGCACAATTTTCATGCGGTCGGTGGGATTTGAACCCACACAGCCTATACGGCCACTAGGCCCTCAACCTAGCGCGTCTGCCAATTCCGCCACGACCGCGGTTGCGCCGTATTATACAAAAGACAGTAACCTTGTCAAAGCACCCTCGATACCTTACAATGTCACGACTCTAGTGGCAGCGCCTAGCTACCTGAAAGGTTAGCAATGGGCGCAAGAACGTATTATGGCAAGAGCAGAGACAGCAAGCGCGAGAAGACCAGCCTGGATGGCGTTAACACGCGTGGTTGGTATCACACGTGACGCTATAAGGGCATTTGGTAAGCACAGGACCAGCCGAATGGCTGCCGCCCTCACATACTATACGTTTTTCTCGCTTTTCCCGTTACTGCTGTTGCTCCTTGCTATTGTAGGCTATTTGCTGGAAGCTGGATTACCACTAGCGGTCGATGCCAGTGATTATCTAAAAGAGCTCACAGTGAGATACATTCCCCAGGCGAGTGAGGTGCTGACCAATGCGATCGAATCTGTTCATACAGCACGCAACACTTCAGGTTTGATTGGTATCCTTGGTCTGCTGTGGTCAGCTTCAAATACCTTTAATCATATGCATATTTCATTGGATGAGATATGGGGGTTTGACCACCGATCGGGAATAGGGCAGACGCTTCGCAGGCGTATTAGTTCGATCCTGGTAGTTCTTGGCTTGGGGCTGCTCCTAATTGCTTCTCAGGCACTCAAGAGCACAACCTATTATTTGGTGCAGCTATCGGATCGAATACCGGGTGGTGCATCTATCTATAGCCTAATCTCGTGGGTGATCCCCATTATTGTGTCCACCATTGCATTTGGCTTTGCCTACCGCATGTTTCCTTCAAAACAAGTGACATGGCGAACCGTCTGGCCAGGTGCGGTTATGGCGGGAGTAGGATGGGAATTATTAAAGTGGCTGTTTGCCATTTATGCGGTTGAAATAGCCAATTGGCAAGCGGTATATGGACCAATTGCCAGTATCATTGCCCTGCTTACCTGGCTTTACTTTTCATTCATGATCGTGTTGTTCGGAGCCGAGTTCTCTGCTTCATTTGCCAGGCACCTTGAACATATGCCAAAGACCATCGCAATTGAGGGGGCACAACCGGACAGTCAACCACAGCAGATAAAAAGACTTGTCCCGGTGCCTGCTACGGCGAAAAAATCAACCAACGGCAAGAAAAGACGCCGTCTGCCGAGTTTTGTTATTGGCACTGTTGCCGGACTACTTGGAGCGATAGCTGCAGTGATGCTCAGTATAGGTTTTGTTATCCGTGACACTGTACAACCTATTCGAGATGAAGTCGGAATGAAGAAGGAGAACGATTGATGATCAGAGTTGTGGTGGATGCAATGGGAAGCGATCGATATCCGCAGCCTGATGT
>JBDLKB010000211.1:0-2981 GCA_039714055.1 Chloroflexota bacterium | reverse complement strand
TGCGCGGTTAGGCTAAGTGCTGCGGTGGATGAGTAAGTTGGAGTTCAAGTGACCCAGGTCACAGTCAACGAAAGAGTAGTTGAACTGCTCGAGGGTGAAAGTCTGTTTAGCTTGGCGCAGCGCATCAAGCCTGACGCAGACCTGATAGTGTGGAACGGATTCCCGGTTGAATTAGATCGTGAGCTTGCTGAGGGAGACACGATCACCCTTATACGCCGAGGAGAACAACCCAGCATCGAGGAGTTGGAAGCTCTGATGGCGGCAAGGCACACTCCGGGGGTACATCAGGTTCTCAAGAAATCCTGCGTAGCCATCGCTGGATGTGGTGGTTTGGGGTCCAATGTAGCGCTCTCTCTGGCACGGGTTGGGGTGGGACACTTGATCCTGGCAGATCACGACGTGGTAGTACCCTCCAACCTCAATCGACAGCAATTCTTTGCTGACCAGATTGGTGAGTACAAGGTGGATGCACTGCGTGATATTGTCCAGCGAGCCAACCCCTTTGTTCAGATAACCACTCACCGCGTCAAACTGGACCGAGAGAACATCCCTCAGCTTTTAAATGCTGCGCAGATCGTGGTGGAAGCCTTTGACAGCGCGGATGAGAAGGTAATGATCATCGAAACTGTGTTGACCCAAATGAAGGGGATTCCACTTGTTGTCGGTTCAGGCATGGCGGGCTATGGCAACAGCAATGCAATACAGACACAGTGCGAGGGAAACCTGTATATTTGCGGTGATCAGGTTTCGGAAGCCAAGCCTGGTCACGGTTTGATGGCGCCGAGGGTGGCGATAGCTGCCAACCATCAAGCCAACCTGGTTGTGGAACTGCTGATGGAGCAGGGTGGGTGATTCTAGTCAACGGGCGGTCATTTGAATGGCGTGAGGGGCTGACCATCCAGCAGATCATGGAGGAAAAGCGCTACACCTCTCCGCGCATCGTGGTAAAAGTGAACGATGTATTGGTCAAGCAGGTGGATTGGGTAAGCTGTACGGTGGATGACGGGGATGATGTGCGCATCATCCACTTGATCGCCGGCGGTTAACATCTATCGCTTTTGGTGATTGATATTGAACGATTCGAACACTATGACTAAGCCGGTCGAATGTACCGGGGTGATCCTGGCGGGTGGTGCCAGCCGGAGAATGGGGCAGGATAAGGCTTTGATGATCCTGGATGGAAAGCCCATGATTGAGCGAGTGGCGCTGGCATTGCGCTCGGTGACCCAGAGGGTGATCATCGTGGCTGACGATACAGCTAGATACGCGGAATACGCCGATCAATGCGTTCCCGATCATTACAAAGGAGTGGGAACGCTGGGGGGGATCCATGGCGGGTTAGCTGCCGCAGAGCACGACCTGATATTTGTGGTGGGTTGCGATATGCCTTTTGTGGATCCCCAGCTCGTTTTGTGGTTCCTGGAAGCCGCGAAGGGCTGGGACGCGGTGGTATTGAAGCAAGGCGGGTACGTGGACCCACTGCATGCGGTATACCGCAAGAGCTGTCTTCCTGCTGTAGAGAAGATGATCGCTTCAGGGAACCAGCGGGCGATGTCCTTTCATCCCTATGTGCGGGTGCGTAACGTTGAACTGAGCGAGCTGCCGGCAACAGGCGATTCGATTCGCTCTTTTGAGAACGTCAACACTCGCGATGATTGGGAGAGGGTAATAGCGGCGTTACGAAGGGAGTAACTGGGGCCAGACAGGGAAGAACATCAACCACCAGTCTGGATTGGCACGGATCTGTTCTTCCGTGTATTTTAGGATGCGTTCGGTATTGACCAGCGCGTCCTTGCTTCTTCCATTGCTACGTTCCAGAGGGATTGCAGGCGAGAGGGATATGGATATCCTGCCCTTGTCCTCGGGAGTGACCTGTATCATATGCACCCGAGCGTTGGTCCTTACCGCTAATCTCACATGACCCGTTGGCAGGGGCGCCAAATGGCCAAAGAAGCGTACGTATCGCTTGGGATTAGCATCCGGTAAGGGTCTGTCAGACGCAGTTCCCACTATGCCGCCCTCTTGCAGCCGGCGAAAAGCAGCTTTGACCGCATCTGCATCTCCTGGAGTGATATCGATCCCGGTTTGAGCTCGTATCTGGTTTTGACTCTGATAACCTTCGGGAGGTGCACCCACGGTTATGGCTTGCACGTTTTCGAGCATGTTGCCAGCAGCCTGAAAGGCAAGATCTACATTGCCGACGTGCGCGCCCACCAGGACGGCACCCCTACCAGCACTCAACGTTTCCTGGAGCCTGGTCTGGAACTCGGGGGCAAATGTAACTGCTTGATGTATATGTTCCGGTCCGCGCGCGATGCGGTTATATGCATAGTAGTAAGCCCAGCCAGCGTTCTTTATTACGCGGCGGACGATTTGGTCAAGTTCGGGACTGTCCTGCGGCAGTCCGCGCACAATTGCTTGATTCAACCTGGCAGAACGCACCAAAGGGGAATCTTGATTGTGGCTTGCCAGACGCGACACCATGTCGATCACTGACTTGGCAGTTCGGGGGCCGGTGTTTCGGGCTATCATCATGCCCAATTCAGTTCCCCGCCGGCTGATAAAGAACGATTGCCAGTTTGTGTTCATTCGGAGATATCGTCCTGTTCTGCAGGTGATAGAGCTTGTGATTCAGCCAGCAGTGATGGCCCTTCTGCCAACACCGGAATTGCACGCACCACGCAAATGATCACTGCTATCCAGGAGACCACCAGTCCGATGGTATGGAGCAAATCTGCCATCTGGAAAGCAGATGATTCTGGAGCAAGAGCGTAAAATACCCAGGCAAGTGCGAGCAGTCCGAAAGCGATCAGCTTTGCTGCCCCATAGAGAGAACGCATGGTGCGTGAACCAACGATGAACTGACTCCAACGCCATTGCATCTGACTAAAGGGCATGTCGCCATGTTGGGCTCCCACGCTGCGAATGGCATCAACCAGCACTCCGCGAGAGATGACGATCAAAGGGATGGCAATCGGTAT
>JBDLKB010000210.1:0-3030 GCA_039714055.1 Chloroflexota bacterium | reverse complement strand
CTGTCCGCGGTGCTTTCCAACTCCATCTCTGCAACCGGTGCTAATGGCGGCTCTATTGTAGCTCTCGGAGTTGATGGACCCTTGGCAAAAGTATCAAATGATGGTCAGGACGAGCCGGTGGCAGAGGTAAAACCGCAGCTGACACCCTTGGAACAGCGTTCTGTAACCCTACTTTTTCGTGACACAAAGCCTCAAGTACTGAAAAGCGATTCCTTGGCAGGCGCTGAATCTGATGTTCTCTCAGTTCTGGCTGTGCCCGTAGTTCAAGATCGGCAGATGATAGGTTTCATCGCCTTGACTAGCGGGACTGAAGATCAATTCAACACAGGCCACGTAGAGTTGATCGACGCCATTGCCAGACAGGCATCCATTTCCATGGATCGCACCAAGCTTTTCGCCCAAGTCCGGTCAGAAAGAAGACGCTTTTCTGTTTTGATTTCCAGTATGGGCGACGCTGTGGTGGCATTCGATAACCAACTCCGCGTCACTTTGCTAAATCCGTCTGCAGTGGAATTTTTGGGCTCATCAGAGGAAAGCCTGCGAGGGCGTTCCGCTTCCGAAATCATCACCAATGACGCCTTCCTGGATCTCTTGAGCCGCGCAAGTGAAAACCGCGCAGACCAATACGAAGAGATCGCTTGGGACGGAAAGCATCTCCTGACCACAGTTTCTCCAATAGGCAGCGAAGGTTTGGTGTCGGTCTTCCAGGACATCACCTTTATCAAGGAATTACAGGAAGCACAATTGCAACTGGTAGAAGAAAAAGCAAAACGCGTTCGCGCAACTTTCGATCGCTATATGAGTCCGAAACTAGTTGACCGCGCCCTTAACGAAGAGAGTCTGATGGATAAGCGCGAGCGCAGGAAGGTGGCCATTCTCTTTGCCGATATGCGTGGCTTTACTCGAATGACCGCCAAATTCACTCCTGACGATGTGGTGACCATTCTCAACGAATTCTTCACCGAACTCACCCAGATCGCTTACGCACACCAAGGCACCATCATTGATATTGCAGGAGATGAACTGGAGGTGGGGTTCGGAGTGCCCTTTGATCTAGATGACTCATGCGGCTTGGCGGTGCGAGCAGGTCTCGAGATGCAGCGAGTCTACCAGGGATTGGCTGAAAAATGGCAGCAGCAGTATGGAGACAAGCGTCTCGGACTTGGCGTGGGGATCGACTTTGGTGAGGTAATCGTGGGTAATGTGGGTTCACCCACACGAATGAACTACGCTCTGGTTGGTCTTGCGGTTAATGCCTCCCACGCATTGGTTACCATGGCAGCCGATGGCGAGGTAAGATTCTCTACATCGGTGCACGAGAACATGGAAAATAACGAACTCGATGCGAATGTGGAATCCATTTCCGACGTAGAATTAAAAGGTCGAGAGGGGCCAAACACCATCTACGTTGCTACGCTAGCTGGCACATGAGCCTTTGTTCTTGATACCTATCTAGAAACATGAATCACTTTGTTCGGGGTCAGTTGCTATTTCATGACGGGCAGCCTGTAGTCGGGGTAAAGGTTTCGGCATATCACCTCAAGTCTAAAGCTCACTTGTTGAGGAACAGCGAATCGATCTGGACTGGATTGACCGATGCGCATGGCAGGTTCAAATTGCATCGCTTGGAGGACGATGAACGCATAACAGCGTTAACTGATCCTCGCGAAATTCTTTGGACAGAATCACCAAATGCAATCGAGTCGTCTGCTGATCGGTTTCAAATCGCATTCGACGTACCGGTTGCCGGACGAGGGCGAATTAGGGCATTACCGCTAAACTCCGATTCACACACTTATCATCTTCATCTGAATCGGGCAGTGACCTTTCTACCTTCGCGTCATGCGTGGGGCTTTATCAACCGGTTCCCAGGATACTACCTACCCTTTGCCATACGATGGATGCCGGATATTCCCAGCGTTCGCTCATTTTATGGTCTGTGCGGGGGAATGGTTGCCTCCAGCCTTGACTGGTACTATGCGGGAGAAGCAATACCCGAAGGCAATAAGGCTCCGAGGAGAAAATCGACAATACATCAATACCTGCATAAACGACAGATGCACAGTATAGGTAAAGTCGGTCGACAAGTAGTGCGATTTGCACACTGGATGGCACTTCCAGATGGAACCGGACGCGGAACCTGGGCACGGACCTGGCTCCAATTCAAGCAAGTAAGGAAGCTAATCGACCAGGGACAACCAGTTCCCCTGGGTTTGGTCTATGTTTCATCGCACGACACATTGGGAGTGTGGCACAACCATCAGGTATTAGCTTACCGCTATGTTGTGCGCAGTAACGATTTGTTTGATCTCTACATCTATGATCCCAACCATCCACGTCGTGACGATGTGTTCATTCGGTGCCACAAGGTGAGACTAATGAGAGAAACTCGAAACAGAGGGAGTAGAGACGTGACCGGCTTGCGGGGAGAGCAGAGAGTAGGTTATCGTCGAAAGAAGACTGTGCGTGGGTTTTTTGTCATGCCCTACGAAAGGACTAAAGTGTCGATATCAGACATGGCTGGCAAGCTGGGGCAAGCCAGCCAGCCTTTGCCTACTCTTAGATAATACTCTTGTTACAGTCCTGGTAAATAAGTCGCAACCAGGAGCAGCACAGCGGCGATGAACATAAACCAGAACGAGAGATTTGCCAGTATGTCCACGCCAACGAATTGACCCAGGATACCCAATACCACAAGCACAAGGGCGATTAACCACGTGATTTGTTTTGGTGCGTTGAGTTTCATGTTTGATTCTCCTGAACTAGATGAAAAATATGTATAAATCTTCTAGCTCTCCGCCCCATTGTTCAAGTGAACAGGAGAGCGTCAGCCCCTGCGTCGAGTTAATCTCGACCGCTGACATCTTTTATAACGTGATGCGAGCACCTTTGTTACGATTTTAGCCAAGTGTGGATATAATACCTTTAGCAGGGTAATCACCCACCTGTTGTATCAATTCAATTGAATACTTGACTATCACCCGCTGAGGAATGCGCGAGATTTGAAAGGAGATGCTCGTATAGAACAGT
>JBDLKB010000209.1:0-3055 GCA_039714055.1 Chloroflexota bacterium | reverse complement strand
CGTTCTTGCACCTCAATTCGACCCAGGCGTTTGTTGCCCACCCATGTCACCTGTTTGCCATCGGGAGCGGCTACACCTTCACGAAGTTCTTCAAAAGTACCAGAAGCTCCAGCAAATTCCATTGCCCCGTCGCGATCCACATCGTCCGGTATCTCGATGGTCTCGACCGTGATCCATTCGCGATGTGGAAGAATTAACCACCAACCGGTGGTGTTGAGATCAAAACGAGAGCGGAAGGACGAGATCAAGAGACCAAAGGTGGGAATGGTCCAAATTACCACAATGAGGATCAGGGCGCCGTTGATCGCCCAATCACGGATTTGGTTCTGTCTGTCTTTACTTGCTTTTGTTTGAGACATTAGAACGCCTCCTGTTCTCTGAACTGCCTGAGGTTGTAGATCATGACTGGAACCACCGCGAGCAATAGGAAGATAGCAATAGCAGAGGCGTAGCCGGCGTTACGGGCGGTGAACGCTTGACGATAGAACTGGGTAGCGATCACGTGGGTGCCGAACTGACCTCCTGTCATCACCTGCACTACGTCGAATATTTTCAGGGTGAATATTACGATGGTAGTGGATACGGTGATGATGGTTCCCATGATATAAGGAATCATGATCCTGAGGAACACCTGAGTCTCTGTTGCTCCATCCACCCGAGATGCCTCAAGCAGTTCGCTGGGGATACCTTTGATGGCAGCGGAGAACAGCACCATGGCATATCCGGTTTGGAGCCAGACCATAATGATGATGAGGAAAAAGTTGTTCCAGGGCTGCAGCATCGCAGTCCACGCTTGGGGCACGCCACCTAGTCCGACCCAGATGGCATTAAGCAGTCCGATCTGCGGGTCGCCAACGCCCTTGACCTCATAGATGAAATTCCAGATCACACCTGCTCCCACCATGGAAATGGCCATGGGAAGAAAGATGAGTGATTTGGCTATGCTCTCGAATTTGGAACGATCGGCCAGTACCGCAATCAACAAGCCAAAGGCTACAGCAAGGGTAGCTCCGATGAGGATCCAAAGAACGTTATTGCGTACTGCTTCCAACATTACCCGCTGCTCGAAGAAGATGTCGTAATAGTTCTTCAAACCAACCCAAGCGGTGCTGTTGTGGTTCTGGAAGCTCTTGATCAAGGTACGTAAGGTGGGTAAGGCGAGATACCAGATCAATATGGCAGCAGCAGGCCCCACGAACACAAAGGGCTGCAGCCTGCGGGTCCATTCATCTGACAATTGCTCGATGATACGGTTCGCCACCAGGTAAAGCGCGGCTACGCCGCCGACCCCCCAGATGATGGCAACTATGGCAATGAACGCCTTGTTAGCTTCGCTTTCACGCAAAAAGATGAACCCTTGCCAAAGGACAATAAAGGTAACAACGGGGACAAAGACGGAGATCACCAGACGCCCCAGAGTGCTGGTGAACCAATCAAGTACACGAGTCATGTATACCCTCCTTTCGTTGCGTATCACAGACACCAATAATGATGCCGGACACTAGCAGTATAGCTGATGTGGTGGAGTTAAGAAAATGAGAAAAGCAGGATGTCACTAGGAACATCCTGCTTCTCTGCATCAACTAGTCATCCAACGATCTGTCTGGTCAGTATTACTGAGTCCAGGAATCGTCGATCTCTTGCAATGCGGTGTCCGCGTCAACAGAGCCGCTGAAGAAATCGGTCATTGATTTCCAGAAGGAACCAGCGCCGACGTGGCCGGGCATGAGATCCGATCCGTCGAAGCGAACCGTTGTCGCGTCGCGTACCAGTTCAGCGATACCTCGCTCGATCTCGTCGCCGTACCAATCCAGTTCAGAGTCATTGTGAGGTGACAAGGCACCCGCGGCAGCCAACCATTCTTTCACCGATTCACCGGTGGTAAAGAACTCTATCACCGCTCGGGCTTCTGGCGTTTCAACAAAGATAGCCATGATGTCGCCGGCAACCAGATAGGGCTTGCCGTAGGCGTCATCGATGCCGGGCAGGTAGAAGAAATCATAATCTTCACCGGCAACCATACCATCGGGGAAGAAGGTGGTGATAAAGTTGCCCTGTTTGTGGAGCCAGCACTTGGGCGGGTCCTCGAACATGGGGGTGGGGGCATCACCGAAGAAGGTGGTCACCACTGCGGCGGTGCCGCCATAAACATACTCATCACTCCAGAGGTTAGCCAGAACGTCGAGAGCATTCTTGACCTCAGGCGATGAGAAGGGTAATTCACCCTTGGTCCACTTGTCATAGTTCTCGGGTGAAGTGGTGCGCAGCATGATCTCTTCCATCCAGTCGGTGGCGGGCCATCCAGTGGCAGCGCCGGATTCGATGCCTACGCACCAGGGGGTGTCGCCGTCAGCCACGATCTGGTCGGAAAGAGCCAACATGTCATCCCAGGTGGCGGGGATCTCGTATCCCGCAGCTTCAAAAGCCTGTTTTGGATACCAGACCTGGCTCTTGGCGTTGAAGCGGTGCCATACACCACCCATCACCTCGCCATCGGGACCTTCCATCATAGCCATGTCCAGCCATCCCTGAGCGTATTGCGCTTTGAGGGTGTCCTCTGAGAGGAAATCGCGCACATCATAGCCATGACCGTCAGCCATGAAGGAGGCGAGCAAACCTGGCTGTGGAAAGTCCACAACATCAGGGGCATCGCCAGCATCAATACGAATACCGATGGCAGCTTCAAATTCCTTTGAGCCTTCGTATTGAATGTCGATGCCAGTTGCTTCCTCGAATCCAGCGATCGAGTTTTCAAACTTGACAATGTCGCCCTCGGTAAAGGGTCCCATCATGCTGACTGCAGTGCCATCGAACTCACCAGCATAAGCGCGCTCGAGATAAGTGCCCTCGCCAGCCGGTTCCGCTTCTTCAGCTTCTTCAGCGCCGCCGCAAGCGGCGAGCACCATGCTCATGATGAGCATGATTGATATTAAAGTAAAACTCCAGCGTTTCATGTTAAGCTCCTCCAAATTCAAACGGTAATACAGTTGTATTGCACCATATAAAGTATCGGATATGCAATCACCTCCTTTTACCTTTTCATGCTCGATTGACG
>JBDLKB010000208.1:0-3063 GCA_039714055.1 Chloroflexota bacterium | reverse complement strand
CGTTCTCACGCTCTATGTTCTGTATTACTACCGCAAATCGCTCCTGGTTAAAGGACCTGGTCCATCGGAATCTTTGACTGAGATGCTGCGCGAACGCGGACGTATCACCCAACCAGTAAAGCTGCGTAAAGCTGGCATCGTATTTGCCGGAATGATCGTTCTCTTCTTAGTGGGAGAGCAATTTCATCTTGTTCCTGCGGTTACCGCGCTGGTGGGAGCGGTGGTCATGCTCCTCTGGGTAACTCCAGAGGTCGAGGAAATGCTCAAAGTTGTAGATTGGACCACCATCATCTTCTTCATCGCTCTCTTTATTTTGGTAGGCTCAATCCAGGAAGTTGGTTTGATCAGCATGATTGCCGTGGCGATCGGTAATGTAGTGGGTTCCAATCTCACTACCGCGGTGATTGTTCTGGTATGGTCCGCGGCGGTCTTGTCTGGAGTAATCGCCAATATCCCCTTTACCGCGGCAATGCTTCCCGTGGTGGGTTTTCTAACCCGCACAGTGCCTGGAGCGTCCAATAACATGTTATATTACGGTCTCTCAGTAGGCTCCGCCATGGGAGGCAACAGTTCACTTATTGGCGCCTCTGCCAATCTCGTCACTGCGGGTATCGCTCAGCGTGCAGGTTATCGCATTAGCTACATCGAGTTTCTTAAAGTAGGACTGCCGGCAACGATATTGACTGTTGCTACTGGCATGCTTTGGCTGCTCATCCGGTTCTAGAGGAGTATAAACATGGCAAAGATCTTGTGTGCCACTCGAGGGGGAGAAGCCAGCGTTCGCGCTCAGGACGCGGTAATAGCTTTGGCGCAGGAGCAGAACCACATCATTCTGTTCCTCTACGCTTCTGACATTGATTTCCTCAAACATGTCTCGCACGGCGCTCGCATGGATGTAGTGCAAAACGAGATGGACCACATGGGCAGCTTTCTGCTTGCTATTGCCTGTGAACGCGCTGAGAAAGCAGGTGTGGAAGCACAACCCGTTCTAGCCCATGGCAAACTGCTGGACTCTATTGTTGAAGTTGCCGACGACGATGCAGAGATCGAACTTATCGTACTGGGAAGACCAGCTGAAGAGTCAGTCTATGAACCAAGCAGCATTCGCCGCCTGGTGGACAAAATTCAAGAGATCACCGGCGTTACCACCCGAATTCTTCCCTGACCAAAGGTCAATCAGAACTGCCCCAGATCTACCTGCTCTAACTCTGGATTCTCACCTCTAGAACGCCCCACCTTTGCCATATCCACCCAGTTTCCGCTTATCTTGACCCTGACCACGTCCGCAGTGAAATCAGTGTTGGTTGCCGCATTCTTGTCATTCGACATCAATGATGATCCCACGCCATAGATGTCTACCGGCACCCCTAGCAGCTCGAAACGGCGAATCTTGACCGGATCAAATCCACCTGTGACCACGATCTTGGTTGCTTCGCAGTACTCCCGAGCTCGATCCTGCCACTCCGCGGGTAGGTCCCAATTCTTCCAGGCGCTATCCATTGACTCCCGTACGGCAAAGACCAGGCGTGGAACTACTCCTAAATCCAGTTCCGCCTTGCCCAAAGGCGGCACATTTACATCTCGCAGTGAGCCCGCGGTATCCAACCTTACCCCGAATAGAACATATTTGGCTGCTTCGTCAGCGTCTCCTTGATCCACTGCCTTGCGGTACATGTCAAACATGGCTTTGAGGGTGCGCAGCGAATCGAGTACCGAGTCATTCTCAAAATCAACCAAGGCAATTCGAGGAACCTCTGCAGGGATAAAACGGGCAAAAGCCAGCATAGCCGAGGAAATGTCCCCCAGAAAACAAGAGATGGCAGCATGGGCTACGGTTCCCCCGCCGTGACCGCCCCACCATTCGCCCTGGGCATCAGTGCTCACAAAAGAGCCGGGGCGTTCTCCCATGTCGGCAGCGTATCGTTGCACTGCAATGTCGTAGGCGTATCCGTCCGCAGCCTGCACTTCGTGCACATCAAACCTGGCAGGGAAGAAGAGAACCGGCTTGCCGCGTGCCGCGCGCAAAGTATGGTAAACATTGGTGGCAATGCGGCTGGCACGACCTAAAATGCCCAACATCGGGGTTTCGAGTAAAGCAAAATCACGATACCTCCCCCGAACCCGCATGACAGGTCGAATACGTCTGGGATTGCCATCATACTCGACTACAGAACCATCGTGAACTGCTTCTACATCCAGACCCTGCCACCTTTCCACATATTCGTCACCCGACCAGAATCCAGTGCAGTAGCGCAGCATGGTGAGGGCTTTATCAATCCCCACCACCAGTGTTTTCCCAGGTCGTCGAGTAAATAACTGCAGCTCTACCTCGATATCTCCCAGTCTGAGGTCGTCCAATGTTTCCGACACATCGCGCGCATAGGTTGGAATGGGCCAGTCTCCCACCACTGCCACCCCTTCGAGCATGGCGGTGATGTTCTCAAAGTACTTGTCCGAATACCACCCGCGCCGCATGCGCTCAATGTCCAACTTGAAGGTTTCGTTGGTCAAACGGCTGCCGTTAAAGATCGTCATTTGGCTTGCTCCTGCCGCAGCATGTCAAGTGATTCCACCGCGTGTCGCAGATGAGGGATCACAATTGATCCACCGACTACCAGCGCCACATTCATGGCGTCCATCAACTCATCATCGCTGTATCCCGATTCCACACAACTGATCATGTGATAGTCCACACAGTCGTTGCACCGCAGCACTAGAGATGAAACCAGACCCAACAGCTCTTTGGTCTTGGCAGGGAGAGCACCATCTTCATAGGCCTGGGTATCAAGTCTAAAGAACCGCTTGATCCCCAGATGGTCCTGTTCCAGGATCCGCTGGTTCATTCTCTCCCGGTGTTCTCTGAAATGCTTTAGCCTATCGTTCATCGTTCTACCTCACATACTGGCGGCATTCTCCGCTTGTGTTCCGATTTTGCAACCATCTCGATTATTCTTGCCAGAACCTCTGGCTTGATGTGATCCGTTTTTTTGATTTCCAGCGCAGCCAAGCCCTCATCCAGTTCTTGATATGAGATACCCATTTCCGCTTCGTCAGTCTGACCTT
>JBDLKB010000207.1:0-3071 GCA_039714055.1 Chloroflexota bacterium | reverse complement strand
TCAGTAACCATCTTTTGGCTGATAGTGGGCTTGGCAGCTGCTACCTCGAGACTGCTCGAGGAATCTTTGACTGAATAGACTCTCGACGTTATAATAAAAATAGAATACACGGACTACTAGTATTGGAGGGTTCGATGGGTGATATATTAGACAGCGGAACGTGGCTTTCCATTCTTTGTGTTGCAGGTTTCTTCCTGCTTTCAATCATTTGGCGCGCGGTCAAGGTCGTCAATGAATGGGAACGCGGCGTGATTTTGAGGCTTGGTCGGCTTGTCGGTGCAAGAGGTCCAGGTCTGTTCTTTATCATTCCGATCATTGACAAGATGATCAAGGTGGACCAGAGAGTGGTAACACTCGATATCCCTTCTCAGGAAGCAATCACCAAGGACAACGTCACGGTTAAGGTAAATGCGGTGGCTTATTTCCGAGTGGTTGACCCGTCGGCGGCAGTGACACAGATTGAAGACTATCGCCGTGCCACCTGGCAGATCGCGCAGACTAGCCTTCGCAGCGTACTAGGGCAATTTGAACTGGACGGGCTGCTAATGCACCGGGACCAGATCAACGACCAGCTCCAGCACATCATCGACGAACAGACCGAGCCCTGGGGAATCAAGGTAAGCATCGTTGAAGTTAAGGATGTTGAATTGCCAGACACCATGAAACGAGCAATGGCGCGGCAAGCTGAGGCTGAACGTGAACGTCGAGCAAAGGTCATTCACGCTATGGGCGAGCGCGAAGCCTCAACCGAACTGGTGAAGGCAGCTCATTTGATCGCCACCGAGCCCGCAAGTATCCAATTGCGCTATCTGCAGACGCTAACCGAGATCGCGGTTGAGAAGAATTCGACCATTATCTTCCCCATTCCGCTCGAATTCATGCGCGCATTTGAGCAGATACTGTCGGTCAACGAAGATAAAGAAGAACAGTCAGAATAATAGAACAAACCAGACATGAGCGCCGGTCAAGAATGACCGGCGCTTTTTTATTGATTGGCAACTGCATGAGCAATATGCGCTGCCACTCGGCAATTGTTCAGCAGCAGGGCACGGTTCGCCGCTATGGTTTCTTTCTTTGATATCTCTGCCAACTTTGCCAACATATAGGGAGTTACAGCAGAGCCGCTGACCCCCTCTTTAACTGCATCACGCAGCGCACTGTTGATCAATGTTTCCATCGCAGCCAGTTCGAGAGCATGTTCATCTGGCACTGGTACTGCCACCAGGATTCCACTTGTGTATCCGAGAGTATGTTGATGATGCAGGATCTCAGCTACTTGATCCGGATCATCCACTCTTTGGGAGACTGGCAACCCGCTGGAAACAGAATAGAAGGCCGGAAAGTAGTCGACTCCAAAACCGATCACCGGGACAGATTTGGTTTCAAGGACTTCCAATGTTGCCGGGATGTCAAGAATGCTTTTAGCGCCAGAACAGACAACACATACTGGTGTTCTCTCCAGTTCGGTCAGATCAGCGGAGATGTCAAATGCACTACCCCGATGTACCCCTCCAATTCCGCCTGTAGCGAACACCTTGATGCCAGCCATGTGCGCCAACACCATGGTAGCAGCAACAGTGGTAGCGCCGTTCACTCCTTGTGCGGTAACAATTGGAATCTCACGCCGGCTGCATTTGCGCGCCCCGTGCTCGGCGATGTACTCGATCTCAGCATGTGTCAATCCAACAACAATCTCGCCATCAACGATAGCGATGGTAGCTGGAAGCGCTCCAGTTGAGTGCACCTGCTCTTCCATCTCCAAGGCAATGGCAATGTTCTCGGGGAATGGGAGACCATGGCTGATCACCGTCGATTCCAACGCTACTACTGGCTTTTGTTTATCAAGTGCATCTTGTACTTGGCTGTTGATTCTCATCTTGAATGTCTCTCCCAACAGGTGGTTTCGAGGCTTGGACTCATAGTAGCACTACAGACATAGCCTGGCAACTTTGCGACTTGTTCTGTGATTCTGCGTAATATGGTATGAAGCACAATGTGAATGATAGATTCAGGAGGATCTGATGAGTAACAGATTATATCGAAGTGAAAAGGACCGCATGATCGGAGGTGTGTGCAGCGGGGTTGCAGCACACTTGAATCTGGATCCGGTTCTAGTTCGTCTTGGTTTTGTTCTATTGACATTGTTCAAAGGCGTTGGACTGCTCTTGTACGTCTTGCTGCTCTTCCTAATGCCATTGAATCCAGACGAAGATGTAGAGGAGTCATAATATGTCACAATTAGTGCGGTCACAAACCGATTCGATGATCGGTGGTGTATGTGGAGGTTTGGCGCAGCATTTTGGAATCGACTCTGTACTTGTAAGACTAGGTTTTGTGGTCTTTACACTCATTGGTGGAAGCGGGGTTCTGGTATACCTGATCCTGCTGCTGGTAATGCCGTTGGGAGACGATACCGAGGACGCGCCCGAACGCGCCATTGATCCCGAACAAAAACGCAAGACCAACTTGATCGTTGGCTTGGGTATGATAGCGATTGGCGCTTGGTATGTGATTGGTCAAATTCCAGGGCTCGATTGGCTGCGATTAGGACAACTATGGCCGCTGCTGCTTATAGGCTTGGGAGTGTTCATGGTCTTTAACGTAGTGAGACGATAAGGAGAGAACGATGCAGAAAGAACATAAATATAGACCGAGTTTGATGTGGCCCTTGCTGTTGATTGGCATTGGCATAGCCATCCTGCTCGACAATCTCAATATTCTGAATGTAGACCTTTGGAGAATCTGGCGGCTATGGCCCGTGGTCTTGATCCTTGCCGGCATAGACCTCATCCTAGGACGACGCTCGATAATTGGAAACATTCTAAGTGCGATCATAACCATCGCTGTTGTCGGCGTAATCCTCTATCTACTTGTTCGTGCCCCCGGCGTGATCGGACTCAGCATAACGGAAAGAGAAACTACATCCATCGAAGAACCACTTGCGGAGATTGAGGAAGCCAGTCTACGTATCAAGTTCGGCTCCGGAAGTTTTGATTTTGAGGCCCTCTCCAATGATGATTCATTGATCGAGGGAAAAATCGAGTCTGCGTCAGGCAGAAAACCCTCATGGG
>JBDLKB010000206.1:0-3094 GCA_039714055.1 Chloroflexota bacterium | reverse complement strand
GACCATCAGAGTACAACTAGTAAACAGGTCAATTGAGCAAGAAAACTAAATCCCGTCTAGACTCACTAATCTTTTCACGTGACCTGACACAAAGCAGGGAAGTAGCCAAAAGGTTGATTCTTGCAGGCAAGGTGAAAGTGGATGGCATCCTGGTGGACAAACCAGGTACACAGGTCAGTTTAGAGGCAAGTATTCACATCACTGAACCAGCAAAGTATGTGAGCCGAGGGGGACATAAGCTTGAGGCAGCGCTGATATCATTCGATCTCGATGTTGAAGGGTTTGTGGTGGCTGATATAGGCGCTTCTACTGGAGGATTCACTGATTGTCTCCTGCAGAACGGTGCAGCTCGAATCTATGCTATTGATGTGGGATATGGTCAGTTGGCGTGGAAACTGCGTCAAGATCCACGCGTGGTGGTGATGGACCGCACCAACGCCCGTCATCTTGAAGCACTGGGGGAACAAGTCAACCTAGTAGTGATTGATGCTTCGTTCATATCGCTCAGATTGCTTTTGCCACAAGCAAAGCAATGGTTAGCACCTCAGGGTACGATAATATCTCTGGTGAAGCCACAATTTGAGGCTGGACGTAAACAAGTGGGTAAAGGTGGAGTGGTGCGAGATGCCAAGGTGCACCGGCAAGTTCTGGTCGATCTCATGAACTGGTGCCCGAGTCAGGACCTCTACCCTTGCGGTTTGATTCCCTCGCCAATCCGAGGACCGGCGGGGAATGTTGAGTTTCTTCTCCACTGCAGCTTGGATGAAGAAGAATTGAATATCGAGCAAACGGTATCTCAAGTGCTAAAGGCTGTGCCAACGACTACAAGCCAAAAGCACTAGCAAACCATTGAACTCCCGCCCATAGCGGTCCGCTAAGCACGGGTATCCTCAAGAACTGCTCCACAAACACCATCCCTAGAAGTATATACATGGAATGTGGTTCGATCTGATCCAAGAATCGCAGTAGACGAACGCTGATGTCACTGCGCCAAGATAGCAGTAATCCTCGCACCAGGTTCTTGCCGTCTAGTGGACCCAAGGGAATTAGATTGAACAGCGCCAGCCCCAGATTCACAAAGACCGCGGTAAGAAGGATAGAATTGGGAGCAGATGCTGTTGCCAGAACGAGGACAAATACCAGTCCCAAGCGTACTACTTGTCGCAACAGAGTTGGATTCTCCCACGGAGGTAGTTTGCCGCGGGGATCGACCACACGCCAGTTGTAGGTGCCTGTTGTAGATGCGCGGAGTGGTATTCGTTTCTGGGCCCAGCGGTAAAAGATCACCGCTCCAGCAGCAAGGGTAGCAAGACCAGCAATCAATACCAAAACATTAAGCGCATTGACAATGGTTTGTGAAGGCTGGTAGCCTATGAAGCGTGCAAGATGTACCAGTGAAGCTGCAAATGCCGCTTGAACTATGTTGGATAGAGGTCCTGCGGCTGAGGTCATCGCCATGCCTAGGGATTTATTTCCCTTGAAATTTGACACATTTACTGGTACTGGTTTGCCCCATCCAATTCCGAATCCAGTCAGAGCAGTCATGAGTATCATCAACGTACCCAAGGGATGCAGATGAGCTAGAGGATCGAGCGTCACCCGACCTTGATAACGAGGGGTTGGGTCACCCAGCCAATCTGCTACCCAGGCATGGGCAAATTCATGCACACTCAAGGCAGCCAGAACTACCGCGATAACTCCAAATAATGCTGCAGTTGTCATCAGGAATTCGGCAAATTGAGATGCTGAGCAAGAGCGCGGATGTGATCAGGCGTGCTGCCACAACATCCACCGACAACGCGGATGCCGAGGACTATAAGTTCAGCTAATCGTTCAGCGAACAGTTCTGGACCGAGGTCGTAGACTGTTTCCCCTTCGACTAGCTGTGGTAATCCGGCATTGGGCTTGGCAATCAGTGGTATCGCAGGAGCACTTTCTCGCATCTGTTCAAGAGCGGGAATAATTACATCTACCCCTTCGCCACAGTTGGCGCCAATGGCAGCCACATTAAGCGATGCGAGTCGTTCAGCAGCTTCCTTTGCACTGACTCCCATCATGGTGTAGCCCTGTGCCCCAAAGGTAAGAGTGCAAAAGATAGGCAAATCGGTAACTTGCTGAGCTCCAGTTACAGCGGCAACTGCCTCTTCGAGATCCATCATGGTTTCGACCCAAAGCAGATCCACTCCACCCTCGACAAGCGCAGAGGCTTGGGCAGCGAAGGCATCAATTGCCTCAGAAGATGACAATGTGCCCCAGGGTTGCATCAACTCCCCAGTCGGCCCCAGATCACCAGCAACGTACACATTATCCCCAGCAACTTGGGTCGCCAGACTTGCCGCGGCAGCGTTCAATTCCGAGACACGATGTCCCATTTGAGCAGAGTTAAGTTTGTGACTGGTCCCGCCGAAACTGTTGGTGAGAATGATCCTTGATCCAGCATCGATATACATTTGGTGTATGGCTGCAACTCGGTCGGGATGCTCGATGTTCCATGTTTCAGGCGGTTGTCCCGCCGGAAGACCACTTTCCATGAGGAACGTGCCCATTGCGCCATCTGCCAACAGAACATCTCCATTTTGCAGTCGATCCCTGATTGGGATTTTGGTAGTCATTATAGAATCCCTTCTCAAAAGTGTTCAAAGTATTCTAGGTATTATATCAACGTCGTCAATAGTGACTGATGCAGCGAACTCCACAAGTTCACTCTGCATGATATAATCGACCGCCGCAGGAAGATAGTATGGCAAAGACAGCTATAAAGATAAACCTAGACGATATGGTTCAACTACGCAAAAAACACGCATGCGGTGGTGATGTGTGGCGAGTAACCCGTCTGGGTACAGATATCGGCTTGGTTTGTTCTACCTGTGGGAGGCGAATCATGATCGCCAGAGGTAAATTCAATCGACAGTTGAAGGCGATACTAGATTCGAATGCGCCGGAGTCGTAAGGTTCTTAGAGATCCGATCCAATGATGATACCGCTACTGGTTCTGTATTATCTCGCCGTTTTCGGAATGGCACTGTTCGGGCTGTATGGGGTTCTTACCCTTTACTTGTATCTTCGCCATCGACACACCACAGATCCAATTCCA
>JBDLKB010000205.1:0-3109 GCA_039714055.1 Chloroflexota bacterium | reverse complement strand
GGCTAGCGGTGCGGACGTTGTTTTTCTTCAGGAGGTCGATTCTGGCCGGATTACAAGCTTCCAGGTAGATCACGCGTATTGGTTGGCCAGCGAGCTAGGATGGCATCAGCTATTTGCTCCAACATTAGAGGGGCTGTCGGGTATTGCTATGATATCGCGATATCCATTACAGGACTCCAGTGTAGAGATGCTAACATCCTCTGGTGAACAAACTGCGTTAGCTTCAGCTAGAATACGACTTGGCTCCCAAAGTGTAGCTCTTCATACTATGTGGTTGGGACTGGACACCACCGAAAGGATGATACAGATTAATGATGCGGTTTCGAATATAAAAGGAGATGACCTAGCCATTTTAGGGGGAGACTTTAATAGCGAGCCCGGATCTGAGGAGATTGAACTCATTGAATCGCTTGGCTATAGTGACATAGCTGTTGATCTCAAGGCGGATGATCTCATGACTGATCCGGCAGTCGATCCTGATAGTCGAATAGATTACTTGTTTTCCCGTGGACTTGAACCGATCATGTACACAGTATGGCCCCAAGTGATATCAGATCACCGGATGGTTGTGTCAAGCATGCAGATTCCTTAGGAATGGATTGAATTGTTTTTCATATCCCACAGTCGAATTTGGACCATGGCCTGGGTATAACTCAAAAGAGTCCGGCAAAGAGAAAACATGATCTCTGATCGATGTTACTAATGTTTGCCAGTCGCCTCCAGTAAAATCGGTTCTTCCGACGCCACCTCGCATGATCAAGTCGCCAGTAAACATTACGCCCTCATCGCGGACAAGGAAACATGTCGAGCCTGACGAATGACCTGGAGTATGAAGTACCTCCACGTCGATTTGTCCCACACTGATTCTGTCTCCATGCTCAAGAGAGCACTCGTATCGTGAGACAGGTTCAATCCTGAAACCCCATCTAGATGCATGATTATGTGCGTCTGTAATGTTAGATTGCTCTAGTGGATGAATTTGCAAGCTGCTATTTGTGATATCTGATAGTTGAGCCGCGCCTCCTATGTGATCAAAGTGACAATGAGTTGCAAGTGAAGCGATATTCTTGCCAGCGGCCACTACTCTTTCTTCGTATAGTGCTTCTGTAGGCCAGCCTGGATCAATGATAGCTGCATGACCTGTCTTTTCACACAGAAACATATAGCAGTTCACCTGTAGCGGACCTACAACATAGTGTTTGATTTTCATTCTATCCCTTGGTTCAAATATGTAAGAGCGAGTAATTAATTCAATCTAGATCGAACTATGCTCAAGAGAATCTGGAAGAATTTTACCGTTAATCTTTGTTGGAGGCACTTTTCTCATTACTGTATATTGATGGCAGCATTGCCCACGGCGATTGCATTGCTATAATGTACATTGAGTCAGACGAGCAAGGAGATGACGATGTCTGGACACTCAAAATGGTCTACAATTAAACGCAAGAAGGCTGCAACTGATGCCAAGAGGGGGCAGTTATTTACTAGGCTGGCACGAGAGATTACCATCGTTGCACGTGAAGGTGGCGATCCCTCGATGAATTTCAAGTTGCGATTGGCGATCGAGAATGCTCGTCGATCCAACATGCCAAAGGAAAACGTGGAAAGGGCTATAAAGAGAGGTACTGGGGAACTTAAGGGGGAGGAACTCCAAGAGGTAATGTACGAAGGCTATGGACCTAACGGCATTGCCATGTTGATCGAGGTTGTGACCGACAACAGAAATCGCAGCGTCGCCGACGTTAGACGTATTTTTAGTAAACTTGGTGGCAGCATGGCTGAGCCGGGAGCGGTTGCTTGGCAATTCAAGCATCGCGGTTATGTAGTATTGCCTACTAGCGGGCAGGACGGGGATCTCATCTTTGAGCTTGCCCTTGATGCCAATGCGGATGATGTCGTATTCGGTGAAGAATTGATCGAGATCTTTACTACCCTTGAACACTTCCAGGGAGTACAGGAGGCATTGGAGACCAACGGAATTCAGTTCGATACCGCTGAGCTGACTTACTTTCCTGACTTGCCTACTGAACTTGAAACTGCAGAGTCACTGAAGGTGATGCGATTTGTGGACGCTCTGGAGGAACTAGACGATGTTCAGCGAGTCTATTCTTCTCTGCATATCACAGATGAACTAATGTCAGATTACGAAGAAACCCTGGCAGACTAGTGCGTGTTCTAGGCATTGACCCTGGTACAGCTATTACAGGGTATGCGTTTGTTGATGATTCTAACGACGAGTATCACTTGATCAGTTGCGGAGTGATAAGAACACACTCCAATACTCCGGCACACGAACGGCTGCAGCACATATATCAGCAAGTTCGCGCTCTTTGTGAAGAATATCAGCCAAAACGCGCCAGTATCGAGAAACTATTCTTTAGTAAGAACGTGCGAACAGCCATGAAAGTTGGGCAAGCTCGTGGTGTAATCATGTTGGCGCTTGCTGATGTCGGCCTTCCAATCGCAGAGTATTCTCCACAGGAGATAAAGCAGGCAGTAGCAGGATACGGTGGGGCGGACAAGCAACAGATCCAACAGATGGTTACAATGATGCTTGGTCTATCAGAGGTGATCAATCCCGATGACGCTGCGGATGCCGTTGCAGTAGCCATTTGCCATCTAAATCATCATCACATGGAGGAGTTAACCAGGCAATGATTGCACAACTCACCGGCTCCCTCCTTAGAATAGAAGATGATTCGACTGTAATTGATGTAAACGGAGTAGGGTTTCGTGTTGCTATTCCCAATGCTGAGATGTTCAGTTCTCATCAAATTGGCGACATGGTGACCCTCTATACCTATCTTCACGTGCGCGAGAATGCGCTGTCACTATATGGGTTTCAAACTGACGAGGAGAAGGAATTATTCCAAGTGCTCATTGGGGTCTCAGGAGTTGGTCCGAAACTAGCTCTCACGATGCTGTCCAGTTTGCCTATGGATACCTTGCGTACAGCAATAACAACCCAGCGTTCAGACCTTCTCGAAGTGGTTCCCGGCATTGGTCGTAAAACAGCGCAGCGTATTCTGTTTGATTTACATGACAAGGCTGATCTAGCTGCCGCGATTCATTTGCGCGAATCAGTGTCTGATGTGGAGCAGGAGGTAAT
>JBDLKB010000204.1:0-3117 GCA_039714055.1 Chloroflexota bacterium | reverse complement strand
CTCTGACCGTCTTGGCAGTAACTGTGTTGGCGCTGCAACTAAATAGCTACTCGAAGTATCGAAAGACATTCCCAAATGGATTGACTGTTGGCGGTATCAATGTCGGGGGACTCTCAGAGGATGAAGCCGAACAACGCATTTCTTCCATCTATATGCTTGAGCTCGACCTTTACTACCAAGCAGATCGAGTGCCATTGAATCCGGTTGATGTCGAATTCGCTGTTGATCTCGAGACCATGATGAATGAGGCTGTCGAGCAACGCGATACCAGCGGCTTTTGGCCTGGATTTTGGGACTTTCTCCTTGGCAGGCAGTCTGACTCTGAGCCTATTGAACTTGAAGCTACATATTCAGAAACAAGACTTAAAGCAGTTCTAGCCAATATCTCCGCCACTCGAGACCAGGAGCCACAACCAGCAGTCCCAGTTCCAACCACTCTTGCCTACCAAGAAGGAGAAGCTGGACATCAACTTGACCTTGCTGCATCAGAGCCACTGGTTGCGGAAGCGCTTATGTCTCCCTCAAACCGACAGGTCACTCTTGTGGTGGACCAGATATCGCCACCTGCTCCCGGTTTGGAGACACTTGGACGATTGATCGATGCTCACATGTCAGATTATGACGGAATCTATGCCGTGTATGTCATTGATCTGGAGACAGGAGAATCACTAGGCATCAATGAAGACGTGGCATTCTCTGGTCTATCGATTCTAAAGATCCCGATAATAATCGAAACCTTCCGCACCTTGGACAACGAACCTAATGTGGAACAAACCAAGCTCTTGACCGAGACAATGGTCGAAAGTGGCAACTATACTGCCAATCTGCTGCTGGATGTCATCGCAGGAGAAGACAACGGAATGCTAGGAGCAGAAAGGGTGACAGATACTCTGTGGAAGCTAGGCTTGACCAATACCTTTATCGCTGTTCCTTACGAAGAAGATATACCAGGCACCTATACAACTGAAGCAAACCAGCGCACTGATCTTAACACTCATCCTGATCCCAAGATGCAGACCACGCCCAAGGATATGGCAATGCTGCTAGAGATGGTCTATCAATGTGCGGCAGGTGGAGGAACATTGTTGGCGGCATTTCCTGATGACATGCGTTCTGATGAATGCCAGTTGATGCTTGAAATGATGAATCAAAACCGCATCGGCAGCCTAATTGAAGCTGGAGTGCCTGCAGGTACTACTGTTGCTCATAAGCACGGATGGGGACCTGAGACACATGGTGACGCAGGAATAGTATTCTCGGATGGCGGTGACTATATCCTAGTCGAGTACATGTATAAACCGGTATGGCTGGAATGGGCTGAGAGTTCCCCCTTGCTGGCAGAGATTTCACGCGCGACCTATAACCTCTTCAACTACTCGCAATAGCACGCGTCAGGCGTCACCCGCGCGACTATGTCTCTGTCGCAGCATCCCTCTTGATAATCACCAGTGTCTGGTCGTCATGTGGATCCACTGAACCGGAGTGCTTCAAAACATCTGCCATGATCCTAGTGATCATTTCATTTGCACTTTTCGAGCGGTAATCAGCTATCGCCTTCATCAGACCCAGACGAGTGTACTCTTTACCTGATTCATCATTGGCTTCAGTGATGCCGTCAGTGTAGAGAACCAGTGCCTCTCCGGGTGCAAGTTTCAATTCGGTTGTCTCTAGATCAGTAACTGGCAATATACCTAGCACACGATCATGGTGCCGGAGCACATCGACTGATCCATTCTCTCTGAGGTACAGCGGTGGATCATGTCCTGCATTTGCATAGCGAACTACACCTGTTTCCGGGTTCCAGATCACATAGACCACAGAGACAAACAGATCAGATTGAGCGTCTTTGAGAAGCAACTCGTTCACACGCATTAGGCAGTTTGCCGGATCTGACTGATTATTGCCCACAGTTCGGATCAGAGTGCGCGCCAAAGCCATGTATAGTGCCGCGGGAACACCTTTATCAGCTACATCGGCAATGACAAATGCCCAGCGGTGACCGCCTTTATCATCCGGGAGCTGGTAAAAGTCGTAAAAGTCACCCGCAACCTGTCGGGCAGCACTCCAGGTATAGCCCACGCTCCATCCATCTTCTTGAGGAAATGATCGAGGCAAAAAACTGGTCTGAATGTCACGAGCAACGAGCAGTTCCTGCTCAATTCGTTCTCGCTCAACCGATTCTTGAAGCAATCGATCTGCCTCAATTGCAGTCGAAGCTTGATGGCCGATTCCACGCAATAGACTTGCAGTACGTGCTCCAATCTGACCATTCGAATCTGGAAATGCGACCAACATGACACCGACAAGAGTGCCTCTTGAGCTAAGCAGTATACTGTGCACAGATTCGGTAGAAAAGGCACTCTGAACCGTTGGCGGAATGATTATCTCAACTTCCCCTTGGTCACCGAGAGAACCATCTTGTCCCGCTGCAAACTCGAACTTTGCTTGTCGCACTCGATCGAGATTGGAACCCAGACCATAGTAGCCGCCGAGAGCGCATATATTGCTGGGCACAGTTTGGTAATACAGAGCCACCTCAGACGCGCCAGTTAGCAGGGGGGTAAGTCGAGCGATCGTTTCCAAAACGTCTTCCAACTGCGTAAGCCGATTGACTGCTTCGGACACCTGCAAGAGAGCTGTGGTCACAAACGCCTCTTCCTGCCTTGATTGGTGCAGTTGAGCGTTCTCGATTGCCATGGTAGCTTGACCTGCTATTCCTCCCAACAAGTGTATCCGATGTCGCATAGATTCGAGATCATCCTTGTCACCTGAGACAAGCATCACGCCAATGAGATCGTCAGCTCCTAGCAAAGGCAATAGCAGCAGCCACCCTTCCAGACCGAAATAGTCGAAAAGTTCATCTGGTAGTTCGTTCAGGGCTTCAGCACCTGCCAACATAACCGGTCTAGCAGTCTCAACGATTGAGGACAGTGGCACCCAGGAAGCAGGAGCAAGAGATACTCGATCAAACGCTCGAGAAAGATCGGACGGTCCTCCAGCAATGCGTGCTCCTTGGAAGAGCTCGCGTTCTTTATTCCACATCAATACACCACATTGTTCGATACCCATGATATCAATAGTCATGTTGGCGATGGTTTCGACAGCAGTGTTTGGATC
>JBDLKB010000203.1:0-3149 GCA_039714055.1 Chloroflexota bacterium | reverse complement strand
ATGGTGGGCACACGGCTCCGGAAGAACATGTCTCCCCCATGAATCACCAGGTCGACTTCTCCCTCGATGCCTGCCTGTAACGCCCGATGGTAATTACGGAAAAAGTCAGGCCCTCGCCTTCTGCGAACGATTTTTGGTTTGATTGGTTGGTCAAAACCAAGGTGAGTGTCAGATAAAAATAGAAGTTTGATCATGAAACTAGGCACTTGATAGTCCACGGTTCAACATACAGAACCGCATAGCTACCATGATATTAGCGCACAAATGCCTAGCTGTCTAGACCTTATGTTCTAGTGTTGAGGGTTCTACTCTTGCCAACCAGATAAAGACAGACAGCAAAACTCCGAGCATTGCCACCGCGACACCTATACCCCAAACATCTGCGGCATATCCCACCAGCGGCGCAAGGATCACTACATATATACTCTTAAGTTGAGCTTCGATAGACAGACCAGATGCCATCACTCTGTTTTCGAGCGCCTCACTGATGATGGCTACCATCATGGGCTTGCGTGCGTTCTGAATCAGGTAAAGCACTATAAGAAGCAGAGAGGCAAGGATGAGCAGGTCAAAATGCCAAATCATTCCTGCAGCAACTAGAATGAACGAGCCAATGAGATACAAGCGGTTTGCTGCTCTACTCTTTCCACCTTGCCATTTCGCAATGGTAACGGAATTTCGAGACGCCATGCTAGTCATGAAATATAATGCCGCAAACACAATGCCAATCAGTGCACTGGTGCGTTTTTGGTCGTCTAAATAGAGAAACAGAGGAAGACCAAGGGCTAGATCACGAATGAGAGGTTGTAGGTAGTCCTTGGAGGTTTCAAAAACCCCGGAGAACATTGCACTGCTGTTAATGACCTTGAATGCCGTTCCTTCCTTTAATTGGGCCCAAGTAGCGCGGATGGTGCTGGCAAGACGCGACCAAATAGACTCGGATGTATGATGACCAGATATTCCATCAAGTTCGCGAGGATATGAAGCCAAGTTTACTAGATCTAGAACGTAGGGTACGGTTGCGGCAGCGAACATAGCTCGATAACTTCCAGTAAACCAGACCAGACCAGCAGCAACGATGGCGTTCATAGCCGAGCCTAGTTGCGATGCCGCACGAGTTCTTCCATAGTAACTCAGTGCTTCCTTTTCTCGTCCGTTCAACGCAAGATACTGAAGGATAAGTGCCTTGTGTGTTCCGGAACGCATCGCCTCCCCCAAGCCGAAAAGCACCATACCAACTGCCATAAGTTGAAAGCCGCTTGAGACGAAGAGAAGAAGAAATGAGACGATATAGCTAGTGAAAGCTAATACCATGGTTCGTCGACGACCAACAGCATCAGCAAAAACACCGGTTGGAATCTCAAGTATTTGCGCTGTGAAACTGCGAATGGAGTACAGCAAGCCAATCTCAAGATAACTGAGTCCAGCGGCACGAAATATAAGGATCAGAAAAGGTTCAAAGAACCGCAGATTCTTAAGAAATCCATACGCAGCAAAGCGGATGAACATTGGATCGTGATTCTGAGTGCCTGGGGGTTCATGCCCGTTATAGTACTGAAGTCCCATTTACTATATCTACAGAAGGTTGGAGATGCACTTGACTTGAATGGCACCATGGATACAATGAAATATAGGTGAGTGGTGTGGGTCCTGATTCTGCCTTTAATTAAACATTCTAGCACAGGTTCATTCTGCTCACCACTGAAAGGAGTATACCTTTCAGTAGTTGCAGGTGGCTAAACAACTGGCATTGAGCATGTTCAAGAGTGAGCATGCTCGGAAACAAATGGTCGATACTAGACAAGTGTTGGCGATAGGTTTAGATGGAGGTGATCGGGGAGATACCCTCGAGACAATTCCTGCATTTAAACTTGATGATGAAGGATCGGGAAATATCCCTGAGATCATTTCCCTTCCGAATAAGCCGGTGGAAGGTGACGATTCCGAAGATATTGGTCAAGGTTTGCCCGAGATCCCGGGTCACAACCATATGGGTGATATGGAAGATGACCAGCAGACCAAAACCCTCCCACTCGATGACAACATGAACCAGACGTCTGAGGAAGATATACAGGACAAGAGCTCTAGCAACCAATCGTTGACAGGGACCTTGTTCTGCCTCCCCCAAAGGTCGCGGGCAAATCCACTCCGCTTTGCTGGCTCAGACACTCGTCTCGCGACACTCCTGAAATCGGCTTAACAGCACCTCCACTGACCGGGACCGGTGGAGGTGTGCTATTTCATAACGAGATGCCATCCTCATTTGTAATTCAAGATAAGCTAAGATAGAATGAAAATCTGTAATGAGAAATCGAGTGAACCTATGACATTAAAGAGATTGCTCCAAGGAGTTGCTCTCTTCTCCGATCTGGATGAAGACAGATTGCAAAAGATCGTTGACATAAGCCAAATTCGGGACTGCTCTGGCGGAGAAATCATAGTCGCAAAAGGCGCAGTTGGAGAGGAACTATTTCTCGTTCTAGATGGTGAGGTGTCAATCCGAACCAGCGATGATCCGTCAACTGCATTCGTGTTTCTTGGACGGGGTCAGATCATTGGTGAGATGGCACTGGTTGACAGCGGGTATCGATCGGCCACGGTCCAAGCGGTTTCTCCAACCGAGCTAGTGGTATTCCAAAAGGATGATATATACCGCTTGTGTGAGGAAGATCCTCAACTCGGCTATTACATAATGAGGAATCTTGCGGCAGACCTTTCTTTCAAGCTTCGTCATAGGCATTTGACAGCGCAGGCAGATCAAAGATGATCTACAAGGTTAGCTATGTAGTCCTGGGCAAATCTCATCCGGGCGCTATTCTGGATGAAGAAGAACGGCCACAGGCGGGTGACCTTGTCAGGTTTGGGGGCGCAGAGTTCCGTATTTTGGAAGTCGTTGACCTGATTCCGGAATATGGGGAATTCGCATTCGTTCACGCAACATGTGAACTTGCAGTTGACCAACTGAACGAATAACCACTGCACCGGCGCTTGCTGGCGCAGTGCTGCAATTGGTATTTTGAACTGATCGATTATTCGGCCTCGTCCTAAATATCCTCCAAATTAGGTTGGTTTCTAAGCCGTCGACCTATAAGGAATGCCAGCGCCATCAACCCTACTAGAGCGGCAAACGCTGATGCAATATTGACTCC
>JBDLKB010000202.1:0-3162 GCA_039714055.1 Chloroflexota bacterium | reverse complement strand
CCTCGACCGAGTTAGGCGCTATAGTCGCTGGAGCTGATGTGGATGCCCGTGCATGTCTGGCAAAGTTTGGTCAGAGACTGGGGATGGCGTTTCAGGTTGTAGATGATTATCTTGGAATATGGGGTGACCCAAAACACACAGGCAAATCAGCCGCATCGGACTTGTTTGCGCGGAAAAAGAGCTATCCCGTGATCTATGCCAGTCAAAACAGCGACAATTTCGCTGCTTATTATCAACAGCCAAACATCGACATTGATCATACTATTGATATATTGGAAACAAGCGGGGCAAAACAAAAGACAATCAATCAAGCCGAGAAATACACTAGCTTGGCACTTGAATCGCTGGCGCAATCTGGTCTTGAGGGGGAAGCAGTTCTCGCACTTGAAGAGCTGTTAAGCCAGCTAGTACAACGGCAGAGTTAACTCGCTACAAACCGTCTACGCATAGACAGTGATCGAATTCACTAGCTTAATCCGCTGTTGATGTGATGTTGGTCACCAGGAAACATCTGGCTCAATTCCCTCCAATCCATATGCACCAGCTTTGAGCACCTTTAAGGATAACAGAGCACATTTCAGGCGCACTGGCCCCAATTGGATTCCCAACATGTCCATTATGTCCTCTTTGGATATCTGTTTCACTTCCTCGAGAGAAAGTCCCCTCAATGTTTCACTCAACATTGATGCAGATGCCATGCTGATGGCGCACCCTTCACCATCCCATCCAACCTCGTCGACGACTCCATCATTTAGGGTCAAGGTCAAATGGATCTGGTCACCACACAGCGGATTGTCATCTTCATGAGAGATATCGGCACTCTCAAGCAATCCTTTGTTGCGCGGATTCTGATAATGGTCCAGTATGAGTTCACGATAAAGATCGTCGCCCATTACGCCACTCCAAAGATCTTTTGCGCTTTGCGCAGCGCGCTCACCAATTTGTCCACTTCCTCGAACGTATTGTAAAAGTACATACTTGCTCTACACGAAGCGGCGAGTCCAAGTTTTCGGTGCAGCGGCATGGCACAGTGGTGTCCTGCTCTTATCGCCACTCCGTCTCGGTTTACTATCTCCGCCACATCGTGCGGATGAACTCCTTCGACGGTAAATGATATCGTTGCTCCACTGTTTTCAACATCTGGACTGACGAATGATATGCCTGGCAAAGAAACAAGGGCTTGTCGCGCATAATTACCAATTTGATCCTCGTAATGATGGATATTTTCCATCCCGATATCAGTCAGGTAGTCGATTGCTGCACCCAAGCCAATAGCCTGAGCTATGGCTGGTGTCCCTGCCTCGAATCGCCAAGGCAAGTCGTTCCATACTGAACCTTCCATGGATACACGCGATATCATATCCCCGCCGCCAAGAAATGGAGACATCGACTCCAACACTTGACGTTTGGCATAGAGAACACCGATCCCAGTGGGCCCGCACATTTTATGCCCTGAAAACGCCATAAAGTCACAATCCAGATCTTGGACATCAACAGCAGTATGTGGCACAGACTGCGCTCCATCTGCCAAAACTAGTGATCCCACTGAGCGTGCCTTGGCAATAATTCGATGAACCCCATAAACGCTTCCAACGACATTGGACATGCCACTGATTGCCGCTAACTTGGTGCGGGGACCAATCGTAGAGTCCAACTTGGATAGATCAAGTTGGGCGTCTGGTTTCAAGGGAATGTACTTGAGCTTGGCGCCGGTACGGTCACAGAGCAATTGCCACGGGACAAGATTGGAATGGTGTTCCAACTCAGTGACAACGATCTCATCCCCTTCAGCTAAATTGCTGTTCCCCCAAGACCAGGCAACAAGATTGATTGCCTCAGTTGCATTGCGGGTAAAAATGATCTCTTCAGTGTGCTTGGCATTGATCAGTGATCTTGCTTTGTCTCGCGCCTGTTCATACGCAACAGTTGATTGTTCAGATAACCGATGAATACCTCGGTGAATGTTTGCGTTGGTCCGGCGGTAATGATTGCTGATTGCATCGATCACCTGGATAGGCTTCTGAGAAGAAGCAGCATTGTCAAGATACACCAAGGGGACTCCGGGCGAAATCTCCTGATGCAAGATTGGAAAGTCGCCACGGATTGATTGGACATCAAACTGCTTTGTATTCAAGTCCGACATTAAACCTCCGACAGAGCTCCATTGTCTGGATGGGAATCTGCTGATTGGCCAACTCGCTTACGAGGTTGGTAAAGAATGATTCGAGATCCGGGAATCGATCGTGTCCCACAGTATACGACGAATTGTTTCAAGCGGCACTCTCTCCATAACTGGAGAATAGAATCCACGAACTAACAATCGCACTGCCTCGTCACGAGGCAATCCACGCGTCATAGCGTAAAACACCTCGTCTTCATTAACTGTACTCACTGTGGTACCGTGGGTGCGGCGCACATCATCTGCTTCTATCTCAAGTCCAGGGATGGAGTCAGCTCGTGCTGTCGATGCAAGAAGCAAATTGCGGTTGGCTTGATAACCATTAGTCTTTTGCGCTTCGGGAAGAACGCGTATCATCCCTCTCCACACTGATCTGCCATGAGCATCAAGTGCTCCCTTGTAAAGGAGGTCACTCATAGTGTTGGGCACCAGGTGATTCTGTTCAGTTTCCAGATCTATATGCTGCCTTTCATCACCAAACAGCAGCCCATTCATCCACGCTTCCGCCCCCATACCGGCGAGATCTACACTCTGGTAGGTCTTGGTCAAGCTGCTTCCAAAGGAGGCAGTGCTCCAGTTTATGACAGCGTCCTGCTGTACTATAGCCTTCTCATGCGAGATATTCACCAGGTTGTCAGCCCAATTCTGCCGGTGCACTAGATTCAGTCGCGCATTACGTCCAACGATCATCTCAGTGACTCCAACATGAAACGCATCTGCTTTCTCATTCACGGACTCTGAGTCGATGTAGAGCGACGCTTCCGCTCCTTCCTCCAGCACAACCAGGAGATGGCTGAATGAATTTATCGCCCTATCATAGCGACGATGGTAGGTAAACATGCCTGCCGATATACCCTTGGGGATGTATAGAAAAATTCCGCCACGCAATAAAGCGGCATGTAGAGCCGCAAACTTGCCTGATTCCGGCACCACTGCATCCTTCATCAGGAACTCTTGCAGCAAGTCACCATTCTCACGGATGG
>JBDLKB010000201.1:0-3169 GCA_039714055.1 Chloroflexota bacterium | reverse complement strand
TGGTCTCCGTTCGCTGGATGACATCGAACATGTCCTCACCCTGGGAGTAGACCGCGCCATCTTGGGCACAGTCGCAGTTGAATCACCAGAGCTCGTGGCTGAGGCTGTTGCTCGCTTTGGAGCAGAGAAGATTGCTGTAGGTCTCGACGCCCGTGACCATCAGGTGCGAATCCGAGGGTGGGTAAAGACAGCCGGAAAAGATCCCATCATTCTAGGCAAGGAGATGCGCCTACTTGGAGTAGAGAGAGTGATATATACCAACATTGCTCGCGATGGAGTCGGAGATGGAATCGATGTGACCGCAACGCAGCAGCTGGCGGAGGAAACTGGTCTGAAAGTGATTGCCTCCGGCGGGGCGGCATCGCTGGTTGACGTACAGGACGTGCAAGCAGCCGGACTTGAAGGCATCATAATCGGCCAGGCTCTCTATACCGGGCAAATAGACCTCAGGGAGGCACTACAATGTTAGCAAAACGTATCATTCCCTGCTTGGACATCAAGGAAGGAAGAGTGGTAAAGGGAGTGAACTTTGTCAACCTGCGCGATGCCGGTGACCCCGTAGAACAAGCCCGCATCTATGATCAAATGGGGGCTGATGAATTGGTCTTTCTCGATATCACCGCCACCCATGAAGGACACCAGACGACAGTCGAGATGGTGCGGCGGGTAGCAAATGAGATATTTTTGCCCTTGGCCGTAGGTGGTGGCATCCGCAGCGTCAGTGATATGCGGGACATCTTGCTGGCTGGGGCAGATAAAGTCAGCATAAACTCTGCCGCGGTGCGGAATCCTAAACTTCTAACGTCCGGCGCTGAACGGTTTGGCTGCCAGTGTATCGTCTTGGCTATCGACGCCAAACGTATCGACAATACAGGCAATATAAAACAGTGGGAAGTTTATGTCAACGGGGGCAGGATTCCCACTGGCTTGGACGCATTGGAATGGGCAAGGCGCGGCGTGGATTTAGGAGCCGGAGAGATATTACTGACCAGCATGGACGCCGACGGTACTCTGGCAGGCTATGATCTTGACCTGACAAGAACCATTGCTGATGCAGTTCATGTGCCCGTCATCGCCAGTGGTGGGGCGGGAACCTGCCAGCACTTTGCCGATGCGGTCACAGTAGGGGGAGCAGAGGCGGCTCTGGCAGCTTCACTATTTCATGACAAACAGCTAACTATAGGAGAGGTTAAGCGCCACCTCCAGGAACAGGGAATCCCCGTGCGACCAGTAGGAATCTGAACATCGATGGAGAATGTGCAAATGCGAACCGCTTTACTATCAGTTTCGGACAAGACAAACCTGGTCGATCTAGCTCAACGAATACCTGCCAGCGGTGACGCTACATAAACAATGCAGCACTTGTGGCAGTGAGGAGAGATATGGAATTGAAATATGACGCTAATGGCCTGATTACCGCTGTGGTACAGGATGCCAATGATCACCAAGTATTGATGGTCGCTTGGATGAATGCAGAGGCGTTAAAGTTTACCCAAAAGACAGGCGAAGTGCACTTTTGGAGTCGGAGTCGCCAAGAATTGTGGCACAAAGGTGCAACATCTGGCAACCGCATGAGGGTAAAGGAAATCCGGGTGGATTGTGACGCTGACACGCTGCTTGTGATGGTAGACCCGACAGGACCTGCCTGCCACACTGGAGCACAATCATGTTTCTACCGCCGATGGCAAGGAGAGGAAAATGACCATGCTGCATGAACTATATTCAATCATCCAGAATCGTCGCGATCATCCCAGCGACAACTCGTACACCGCCCATCTCTTTGCTGGTGGTCAAGACCTCATACTCAAGAAAGTGGGAGAAGAGGCGATGGAAGTGATCCTAGCGGCCAAGGGAGAGGGAGATCAAAGGGTGATTGAAGAGGTCGCTGACCTCTTTTACCACACTCTGGTGCTGCTTGCGGGACGTGGAATTAGCCTGGAGGACATTGAGGATGAGCTTCGCCAGCGGCATATGAGTCGACAAGCTTCATCTTGACAATGCAGACAGTGGGGAAACCAATAATGGTTATTGACGCCAGAAAAGCATCTGCTATAATGCCAAATTCATGGATAGAAGACTGCTTATCAACCTTTTACGTTCTCGTAGTCGCGCTGGACTTGGGTCTGGCGCTATGGTGCTGTCTATTTCCTGATTGTCATTCTAGATTCTGTTTACCAAAAGCCACCAGACCAATGGATTCTCGGTGGCTTTTTTGTATTTCAGCCGATAGGAGATCAAAATGCTAAAAATCGGCATATTTGGAGCAAGCGGTTACACTGGCTTTGAGTTGGTTAGAATTCTCAAGAGCCATCCGGCTGTAGAGATCGTCTTTGCCACCTCGGAGACCTATGCCGGTTCGACCCTGCATGACATTTACCCAACCGCCCCCCTGCTCGACCTGGTCAGCGCTCAGGAAGCTCCTCTCGAACAAGCGGACATAGTCTTTCTCTGCCTCCCCCATGGCGCGGCAGCCCCTACCGCCGTAAGAGCCCTGGAAGCAGGCTTGAAGGTCATCGATTTGAGCGCTGATTTCCGCTTGCATGATCCCGCCAGTTATGCCCAATGGTACGGCCTGGAGCATCCCGCGCCCCACCTGTTGGCGGAAGCGGTATATGGTCTGACTGAGTTTGCTCGCGCGGAACTGCCAGCGGCGCGTCTGGTGGCCAACCCCGGCTGTTACCCCACCAGCGTCCTGCTTCCTCTGCAACCGCTTTTATCAGCCGGAGCATTATCAGAATCCGGGACTATCATCGCTGATTCGAAATCGGGTGTTTCCGGAGCCGGTCGCTCCCCAAAACAACACACCCACTTTGTGGAGGTCGCCAATAACCTGTCACCATACGCCATCGGCAGAACCCACCGCCATCTACCGGAGATGGAACAGGAACTGAGCGGATGGAGTGCGAATCCCACCACACTGATATTTTCACCTCATTTGCTGCCAGTGCCGCGTGGAATCCTCTCTACTATCTACGTCCCCCTGAAAGAAGGGTGGACTGAAGCCGACATTCGTGCACTGTACCATGACGCCTTTGAGGGCGAGCCATTCGTTGAGCTCTTGCCAACAGGTCAGCACGCCAGCCTGGCTCATGTCACCATGACCAATCGCTGCGTCTTTTCCCTCACCGTGACCGGCAACACTGTGATCATATCGTCGGCTATCGACAAC
>JBDLKB010000200.1:0-3170 GCA_039714055.1 Chloroflexota bacterium | reverse complement strand
GCCAGTTTTGGTACCGTGCTTCTAACCGCAGGTACAAAGGGGTATCGTTATGCCTTGCCTAACGCCACAATACACCTTCATCAACCTCTTGGTGGAGCCCAGGGTCAAGCGACCGATATCGAGATTCAGGCGAAAGAGATCTTGCGGTTACGTTCCCAATTGAACGAGATGCTCAGCCATCACACTGGGCAGTCAGTAGAACGAATCTCTGATGATACAGACCGCGATTACTACATGACCGCACTCGAAGCCAAGGAATATGGCTTGATCGACGAGGTCCTGCATCCGACTGCCCCTGAGAAAGAGTAACCCGACACACGATTCATCAAATAACACGAAACACCCGGTCCAAGCCGGGTGTTTTTGTTTCCCGAACTCGTGCCAATCGCATTGAGATCTGTGAGTAGCTTTTTTGACTTGGAGTTCTAATCAGTCTATAATAATTACAATCATAGATACCACGGGGAGCTTGCTGACGCAGGCTGAGAGGAGGGTTTTACCCTCGACCCGCGAACCTGACCTGGGTAATGCCAGCGGAGGAAGACCGGACCAACCTCCGCACCAGCGGAGGTTTTTTGTTGGAGTAACAACACATGAAGGCAGTCATATTCGCTAATGGAGAAATGAATCAAACACCAAGGCTTGTCGAACTTGCGAATCAAGCCGACCTTGTGGTTGCGGCTGATGGAGGGGCGCATAATGCCTTTGACCTGGGAGTGCAGCCTGACATTGTGATTGGCGATCTGGATTCGCTAGATTCAACTCTGCGCGAGCATCTGATGTCACAGGGTGTGCAGTTGCTGCCATTTCCATGTGATAAGGACGAGACCGACCTCGAACTCGCAATAGACTATGTGGTGAAAGAGAATGCGAATGTTATTCACATTATCGGTGGACTTGGCGGCCGAATAGACCAAACCGCAGCCAGCCTCGCTATTCTAGCTGACCCAAGACTTGACGGGCGGGACATCAAGTTGGTAGATGGTATTGACACGGTGAGGTTGATTCGCTACAAAACAGTGCTTGAGGGGTCAATAGGTGACCGGGTTTCTTTGCTCGCCGTCGGGGGAGATGCACATGGTGTCTCCACTCGGGGATTAAAGTGGTCTCTGCAAGAAGAAACACTTTATTTCCATCAAGCTCGCGGCATTAGCAACGAGTTGGTGTCGGATCAAGCCACTATCCAAGTATCACAAGGAATGTTGTTGTGTATTCACTCTCATATGGCGAACTTGCCTTTCAACACCGGAGGTAAATCATGAGGAAACTAGTCTATCTGCTCGGATTACTGGCTCTGCTGACAGCCTGTGGGGAATCCAAACCACAATCGATCAAGTTGATGACCCATGATAGCTTTCGCATCAGCGAAGAGTTGCTGCTGGAGTTTGAGAAGGATCATAATATCACAGTGGAACTTCTTCCTGCAGGCGATACCGGTTCTGCGCTCAACCAGGCGATCCTGAGCAAGAAAAACCCACTAGCGGATGTATTCTTTGGAGTTGACAATACCTTTCTAAGTCGAGCTATCGCTGAGGATATTTTCATTCCCTACGAATCAGTGCTGCTTGGTAACATCCCGGATGAACTTGAGCTTGATCCCGAACACCGACTGTTGCCAGTTGACTATGGTGATGTGTGTCTGAACTATGATATAGAATGGTTCAATGAACATGATCTAGCCCCACCGGAAAACCTGGATTCACTGTTAGACCCAGCCTACCAAGGGCTGCTGGTGGTAGAAAATCCAGCCAGTTCATCTCCAGGGTTGGCGTTTCTACTAGCTACAATAGCTCAATACGGAACTGATCTCTATTTGGACTATTGGGCGGACTTGCGAGCCAATGATGTCCTGGTGACTGATGGATGGGAAGAGGCATATTGGGGATACTTTAGCGCTGCATCAGATGGTGACAGACCTATTGTGGTCAGTTATGCCAGCAGCCCGCCTGCGGAGGTCTATTACTCAGAGGAACCACTGGAACAAGCGCCAACTGCCGCAGTCACTTCACCTGGGAGTTGTTTCCGCCAAGTGGAATTTGCTGGAATACTACGCGGTACAAAACAACGCAAAGCAGCTCAAGCCCTGATCGATTTACTGCTGAGCAAGCACTTTCAAGAAGAAATACCATTGCAGATGTTCATGTTCCCCGCTAACCAGGAGGCTGAACTTCCGCAGGTGTTCATTGACCACGCCACACTACCAGCTATCACCGCTCAAATACCGGCTGAGAACATAGATGCTTTCCGTGAGGAGTGGATCGAGGCGTGGACTGAGACAGTGCTGCGCTGATAATTCCAAGATTGGGCAACATCTGAATCAAGGCAAAGAGGATGTCAAAACGAGGATACCAATTCCTATTTCTATTGCCGATAGGATTCCTGGTTGTATTCTTTCTCTACCCCATATTGTCTATCCTGCAGAGGAGTCTCCAACCAGCCGCTTTCGTCGAGGTAGTGCAGAAAGCATCCTTTGCCAAGGTGCTTTGGTTCACTCTCTGGCAAGCGGTTGTGTCGACCCTGCTCACCTTGTTAGTTGCTTTACCGGCAGCTTATCTCTTTGGGCGGTTTCGTTTCCCAGGCAAGACTGCACTCCGTGCCTTGAGCACTGTGCCCTTTGTGATGCCCACTGTCGTGGTGGCGACTGCATTTCGTGCCCTGTTGGGTCCCCGAGGATGGGTCAATCTTTCCCTGCAGTCATTGTTCGATCTACCTTATGCCCCACTGGATTTGGAACGCACCGTGGGGTTGATTCTGCTGGCGCATGTATTCTACAATTATGCCGTAGTGGTACGCATCGTTGGAGGATACTGGTCTAATCTCAGCCAACATACCGAAGAGGCTGCATCGGTCTTGGGAGCCAACCGCTGGCGAGTGTTTCGTTTGGTTACTCTTCCCGCGTTGATGCCTGCTATCGTCACTGCCAGCCTGCTCATTTTCCTCTTTACCTTTACCAGTTTTGGAGTGATTCTGATATTGGGTGGTCCTGGTTTCTCCACCCTGGAGACCGAGATCTATCGCCAAGCGATGTCGTTCTTGGATCTTCCTTCTGCAGCCGTGTTATCGGTGATTCAAATATTCATCACCTACGGTGTAATGCTAGCCTACTCTGTGCTTTCCCAAAGATCAACTGTGCCAGTTCGTTTTCAAGCCCGCCGCGAGCTGCAAAAACG
>JBDLKB010000199.1:0-3189 GCA_039714055.1 Chloroflexota bacterium | reverse complement strand
GCCGATCGCTGTCAGAGTCAACGAGGTCCCCATATATATGCTGGAATTTGAGCGAGAGATGCTGCGGTACAAGCTAGCAATAACGGATACAAGCACAACCACCTTAGAGATAGCCAACGAGATGGTGTTGGATTATTTGATCGATCTGGAGTTGATGCGGCAGGGAGCAACGCAACTAGGAGTTACTGTCTCTGATGAAGAGATCGACAATGAGCTAGAGCGCATTGAAGAGCTGGTGGACGATCTGAGTTTGGCAGAGTGGATCGATCATGAAGGTTACACCGAAGATGAATACCGGATAGCACTTGAACCTCATCTTCTGGCAGCAAAGGTGGCGGAGAAACTTGCCAGCGATGTACCAATGCAACAGGAACAGGTAAAGGCACGCCATATCGTGGTGACGACAATGGAAGAGGCGCAATCTCTCAAGGTACGTTTGGAAGCAGGGGAGCTTTTCGAGGACCTCGCACTGGAGAACTCTCTCGATGAGAGCAGCCGCTATCTCGGCGGTGATCTGGGCTGGTTCCCCCGAGGGATTGGAGACCCTGATTTCGAGAGTGCTGCGTTCGCCTTGACTGTTGGTACTTTGAGCAACATCATCGAAACCAAACTGGGGTATCATTTGATCGAAGCGCTAGATCATAAGGACAGCTATCCTGTCTCTGAAAGCTATCTTGCTCGATTGCAGCAGTTAGCGTTCGAGGATTGGTTTGAAGAGTTGAAGAACAGCGCCGAGATCGAGCCGGTTGACCCGCTACCCTGATGTCATATTACCGGTTCGATAACCAAGGATCAGATTCTCAGGGCAAGTTCAGCTTTATCGGACTCATTGATGCTTTGCTTCTAGTAGTCTTGATGTGGGCGATAGTATTCCTCACGGCAATCCTTCTTTTTCCAAGCGATTTGCAGGTATTACTCACTGACCTCATTAAACCTAGTTCAGACGTCAATACTTTGAGTGACATAACCCTTGAGTCTGTGGATGTAGTGCCTACAAATGAATCATCTACCAAGACGCATCAGCCAGTCGCATCCGTTACACCCACGATGACCAACGCCACAGAAACACTCATGCCAACTGCCTCGGTCGCCCTGATGAATCCAACTCCAACAGTGTCACCAGTGTCAATACCAGCGGCTGTGTTTTCATACACTATCGACCCTTATGGTCCAACGTTTACCAGCAACTTTGCCAACGCCGCAGGCTGCAATTGGCTGGGTATTGCAGGTGATGTTCTGGAACCAAAAGCAAAGGGACTATCTCCTTTGACGGTAAATGTCGCAGCAGGGGACAGTCTCTCAACCACAATTGCGGGAGATAACCGGGTTTATGGTAACAACGGTTGGGAGATCCCACTCGACAGCAAACCAAAGGTGATGACTCTCCAGATTTATCTTCAGTATAATGATGAAGCAGTATCAGACGTGTATACCTTCACCACAAGAGCAGACTGCACGCAGAACCTGATCCTGATTGACTTTCAATGGGCGGAATAACAGTGAGAACGATTAAGGAAGGTATATTGAGGGTGATCGAATGACGACTCTATATCTGGTAGGAACGCCTATAGGGAATCTGGGAGACATGTCACCTCGAGCGATAGAGGTGATGCGGCAGGTACCATTAATTGCGGCGGAGGATTCCCGAGTCACAGGCAAGCTGCTGAATCATTTCGAGATCCAAACCAGAATCACCTCGTTTCACGAACACAATGAGGTGCAAAAAACCAAAGATCTTCTGAATTACTTGCAGAATGATGACCTGGCTTTGGTCTCTGATGCGGGAATGCCAGGACTGTCGGATCCTGGGTATCGGCTGGTTAGAGCAGCGATTGCAGATGGGGTGAAAGTAGTGCCGGTGCCAGGTCCGTCGGCTCCCATCGCGGCGCTGGTTGCTTCAGGGATGCCGGTGCATCAATTCACCTTTCTCGGATATCTTCCGAGACGCAGCAAAGCAAGAGGTGAACTGCTGAAACGGGTCGCCGCTGAAGCTAGAACCGCAATCGCATTTGAATCACCTCATCGTCTGCGAGCGTCGCTGGAAGACATAGACCGAGTCCTACCGAAAACCCAAGTGGTGATCGCGCGTGAACTGACCAAATTGCATGAGGAATTCCTGCGCGGTACAGCTAACGAGTTGTTGGAGATGATTCAGGCGAGGAAACTCAAGGGCGAAATCACGTTGGTCATTGGAGCAAGCGAGAAACAAGATCATCAGGAATGGACGGAAGATAAGATACAAACTCTCATTCTCGAACATCTCGCCAATGGACTAGGCACTGCTGAGACTGCTCGCCTAGTGGCAGCCGAATCTGGTATGGCGAGACGCGAACTCTACCAACTGGTAGCCGAACTTCAGCAACGCACCAAGCAATAGCGACAGCGGTAATATGCAAAGATTTCAAGCAGACTGGGGGAAAACAGGTGGCTATTGATCAGGAGCGGAAATGGTCCAGTCCGCACCGAGGATAACCCGAATCTGCGGCTTGTCACCAACTTGATCACCCTGAAAGATGTGGGTTGGGTCGACCTCAAGAATCTGTGCCAGGAAATCCAAAGTAGCGGGAGCGTCACCCAGCACAATCAACTGGGTATTGAGCTGCCCCTTTTCCTCCGCGTCACCTATGCCGGCAATGATGAATCCACGACGCTTAAGATAGTCAACAGTGTCACCTGCTAAACCATCGACAAAAGTCCCGTTCAGAACCTCGATTCCGATGTTTTCGGCAATCATCATTTCTGCGGCTTCACTTGAGGTTGAAGGCAAAGCGTTGGAGAAGAACTGGTCTCTCAGGTCACGGATACGTTCCCGAATTGGCACCAGTACTCGAGCTTGATCAGGAGCGGTATAGTCTTCAACATAATTGTAATCAATTACGGCGCGATATATGTTCTCGACTGGGATGTCTTTGACCAACAATGCCAAGCCAATCACATCCTGGTACGACATGCTGGTGGTCACCGTATCCTGGAACGCATTCCATAGCTGGGGAGCACGAGCAAAGAGACTTATGTTTTGATCGAGCGCTTTGTCCAGTGCGGCAATCAGAACTGTCTGCTGGCGAGCAGCACGATCAAAGTCAGACCCGAATGTTGCCCGAGTACGAGCGTATTTCAGTGCCAGGTTGCCATCCAAATGATGCTGTCCTTCGGAGATCTCAAATGGGTCAACTCCATAGCAACGATCGG
>JBDLKB010000198.1:0-3190 GCA_039714055.1 Chloroflexota bacterium | reverse complement strand
CACTATTCCAGAATCAACTGCTCACCTCTACCAGATCAGTCTCTATGTCGATCGCTTTGCCGAAGATCAGGGTAGGGAAAAGTACGAGCTCGATCAGCATATCGGCTTTAACCTGATCTTGGATGGTATCGGTGACTTTATCAATGGTATGTTTGGCTCAACTGCCGGAACCAACTATGGCGAGAACAACTCGTTGATGGCTATCACCCGCAACTACTCCGGCCCTGTTCTCATCGCAGCAGGCGCCATCTCGATCTTGCTTGGTTTCATTGGCAAGCTAGAGGCGCTAGTTGGGACTGTCCCCCAAGCTGTTAGTGGCGGTCTCGCAATCTACCTCTTTGGTGTCATTGGTATGCAGGGTATTGCCCTCATGGTTGAGAACAAGGTGAACTTGTTCGACCCACGCACGCTCTCAGTAGGCGCTGTAATCATGATCGTCGGTATCGGTGGTAACATTGGCTATCCCGGTGGGTTCATTCCCATAACTGCTGGCAATGTCTTCCCTAACGGTCTCCCGGCAATCGCCACTGGTGCGGTACTAGGCATCTTGCTTAACCTCATCTTTGTACTCTTCAAGACTCCGCAAGAAGCCGCAGAATAAGTTAGCATATTTCAACAACTGGGAGAGGAGCCCAAAGCTTCTCTCCCTCTTTGTTTCTATCAGTCTCTATGGAGGTGCTGTTTGTTTGCCCGACCTGGACTACCCAAATTTGAATATGTGCGTGCTCAGACTCCAAAACAGGTTTCTGAGCTGCTCAGCATAGGAGACGCCCGTGCTATGTTGGGGGGGACTGACCTCATCACTCAAATGCGTGATGACGTCTTCCGCCCAAACGTGGTTGTGGACGTGAAGCACCTACCTGGGATGAGCGAAATATCAGACACACCTTCTGGCTTGAGGATTGGTGCGGCAGTCACTATGAATGAGATTGTCGAGAATCCATTGATTGCCAAACGCTACTCAGTATTGGCGCAAGCGGCAGAGACTGTTGGCACCTATCAACTACGTAATCGTGCCACCATCGGCGGGAATATATGCAATGCTTCCCCAGTTGCCGACAGCACACCAGCTCTCAACGCTGTTCAAGCAATTATCGAGATTAACGGCTTGCGTGGTAAGCGCGAGCTTGGAATTGATGAATTTATTACTGGACCTGGATTTACAGCGCTCGAGCCTGATGAATTCGTTACTGCCATTCTGTTGCCGCCTGCAATTGAAGGTTCGGTTGGCAAGTATGAGAAGCTGGGACGCACTCGCATGGGCGATCTTGCTGTCGTGTCAGTCGCGGTTGTGGCTCATCCCATGTCAGATTGCATGAGCGGTTACAATTTCACTATTGCCTTGGGATCTGTCACTGCCACACCGATTCGCGCTTATCAAGCTGAGAATTACCTGCGCGACAATCCACCTGGGGAAGAATCTTTCCGCCGTGCGGCGGACATGGCAGAGCAGGCTAGCAGCCCTATTTCCGATGTTCGTGCTGGCGATTTATACCAGCGCAAGATGATCAATACTTTCACCAAGCGTGCCTTATCTGCCGCTTGGAGTGCTCTCTCAAACAGAGGTGACGCATGAGCTACCACGATATTACTGTCACCATAAACGGTAGAAAGGAACTGGTCACTGTATCCTCTCACATGACCCTGTTGCAGATGTTGCGAGATACCCTCGCTTTGACCGGAACAAAAAACGGCTGCGAGGCAGGTGAGTGTGGTGCATGTACCGTGCTTCTTGATGGGAAACCAGTAAATTCCTGTCTCGTCTTGGCAATTGAGGTGGATAACGCTGAGGTGACCACAGTTGAAGGCTTGAGTGAAGAAGCGCTCTCGCCGCTGCAGCAAGCTTTTGTTGATCACAGCGCCGTGCAGTGTGGTTTTTGCACTCCCGGCATGCTGATTTCCTCTAGTTCGCTTCTTGAGCGCACACCGAATCCATCTGACGCAGAGATTGAGAAAGCATTAGTAGGCAATCTGTGCCGCTGTACCGGTTATGTTCGGATCATTGACGCCATCAAGAGTGTGTCAGAAGGGAGTGAGTGATGAGTAAGACAACTCTAAATCCTGTTGGAAAGGGTGTACCCCGAATCGATGTTGTGGAGAAGGTGACCGGAGCCGCTGTCTTTGCTGACGATCGGCAGTTTGGACCCGGATTATATTACGGACGCTTGGTACGCAGCCCCTATGCTCACGCAGAGATACTGAGTATCGATGCCTCAGAAGCCCTGGCCATGCCCGGTGTGAAAGCAGTGGTCACGGGACAGGACACACCTATTCGCATAGGACTGTACCTCAAAGACCGTTATATCTTTGCTCTCGATCGCGTGCGCATGGTCGGTGATCCTGTGGCTGGAGTTATCGCCACCAGTGAAGAGATCGCCGAAGAAGCTGCCAGGTTGGTCAAGGTAGAATACAAGGAACTCCCCGCTGTCTTTGATCCTTACGAGGCAGCGCAGCCTGATGCGCCCTTAATCCACCCCGATCTCGGCGACTATGAAGTAGTGAACTTTATCTTTCCTAAAGCAAACACCAACATCTCTGAGCACTTTAAACTGCGCCGAGGTGAAGTTGAGAAGGCTTGGCCCAAGTGTGCGGAGATAATTGAAGATACCTTCCGCCTACCTCCCATTCAACATGTGCCCATAGAAACCCACGTTGCTGTTGCCACATGGGCCAAGTCGGACCACGTTACCTTGTGGACTTGTTCCCAATCACCTTTTGCTCAACGCGATCTCATTGCCCAGAGTTTGGGTATCCCGCATGGCAACCTGAGGGTAATCTCGCCCTATGTTGGCGGTGGATTCGGCGGAAAAGCTGGTGTCTCCATGGAAGCATGCGCAGTTGTCATGGCTCAAGCAGTCAAAGGTCATCCGGTCAAACTCCGAATGACACGGGAGGAAGAGTTCTTTTGTACCAACACGCGCCAGAGTATAGTTGCCAAAAACAAGATCGGCTGTGATGCCGACGGAAAGCTGCTGGCGATGGAGGTCGCCTATTACTTCGGCGGTGGATCCTCCAACGAATACGGCGTGAATATCGCTCGTGCTGCCGGCTATTCCTGCACCGGTCCTTACCAAATACCTAATGTCAAAGGCGATTCCTACTGTGTCTATACCAATACCCCAATCGGCAGCGCCATGCGTGGTTTTGGCATGCCCGAGATCCATTGGGGCATTGAGCAGGTCATGGACAA
>JBDLKB010000197.1:0-3238 GCA_039714055.1 Chloroflexota bacterium | reverse complement strand
CCTTTACCAGTCGACGCAATGGGTCAAGATGACGCGCTACCTGCTTCCCATATACTCACTCCTTGTGATAATGGCTGCCTATCTTGTTGCAGAAATGTGGCACTGGCGAAATAGAACCGGTTTAGCAACGCTGCATTTTGACAGTGATATGGAGAGACCAAATTCTAGAACAGTATCAGTAATTACGCGACTCATAGCCTTAGCCATTATGCTTACTTCCATCACGTATGCAGTCGTTTTTTCCGGTATTTACCGTGAATCACTCACCAGAGTCAAGGCTTCTCGTTGGATTTACAGTAACGTACCCACGGGAGCAGCGCTTGCTTTCGAGATCGATGGCGAGATTCACGAAATTAACGTTCCTATTCACTCTGGAACTTTAAACAAGAACGGTCAGAAACAGACCGCAGATATTGACCTGCCTGCCAGTGCGAACCTATTATACGCGCGTCTTAACCATCTATCTGATCCTGAGAACGATTCTCAACCGGAACAGGTATCGATCAAGATCTCTCGATTTCATAACGGTGGGGGCGAGATCGCATCTGCCATACTGGTTCAAAACCTTGAGCAGTCAACCACAATTCGAGGCGATTCATACTCGATTAATCTTGACTCTGCATTGGTACCGGAATCTGGGAGCTATTTTTTCCACTTGATGGCGACTGATGGTGCTCCGGTGAGAACCGAGGGATCAACCATCATCAACGAGACAGCTTGGGATGATGCGATGCCGTGGCGGTTGAATGGTTTAGACGGCTTTAGCATCTATCAAGGTGGTTCTCTTGAGCTTTACTGGGATGACAATATCGACAAGTCGACGCGGATAGCTCGATTACTTGATTCCGGTGATTATTTGGTGGTATCCAGTACGCGACAGTTGGGCTCGATCACGAGGTTGCCACCTCGCTACCCTCTGACTATGGCTTATTATGAGGCGCTCTTTGCGGGTGATCTCGGCTATGAGTTGGTCAAGACATTCGTACATGATTTTAGAGTTGGACCTTTGGTGCTAAATGATGTTTATGGAAAGGTGGGCTGGAATGAGTCACCGGAGATTGGATGGCCTCCTCCAGGACCACTTGCAGCAGAGGAAGCGTTCTCGGTATATGATCATCCGCCCGTATGGATATTTGCCAAGTCTCAGGACTATACTCCGTCACAAGTACGGGCAGTACTTGATCAAATTGACCTGAGTCAACAACGTTTTGTAATACCTTTCGATTACACCAATGAGCTTTGGGTGCAGAAGCTGCCGGTATTCTTGAGCCAGCAATTCGGGTTTACTGAGGAATCAAGTGAAAGTGATGCGCTGCTTGATACCAACGGCATGCTGTTGGACAACAAGCGTTGGGAGCAACAGAAGACGCAGGGTACGTGGGGTACTCTGTACAACGAAATGAGCACTCTAAACCGTTTGCCGGCATTCGGTGCAGCGGCTTGGTGGCTCTGGCTGTTCATGGTTGGTTTAGCAGCCTTCCCGATTACATTTATCGTTTGTAGGGGATTCTCAACGGGCGGGTACCTATCTGCCAAGCTCTTGGGATTGATCATAGTTAGCTGGCTCGCCTGGTATGCGTCAAGCATAGAGATACTACCTTTCTCTGGTTCTACAATCTGGCTATCAGCACTTGTGTTAATGGTCATCGGTTTTGTGCTGTACATGATTAACCGAGAGTCCATCAATAGCCATATACGATCGAATTGGCGCGTGATACTTATTGCTGAACTGCTTGGAACGACTTTATTCATTGCGGCTTTGATGATCCGGTGTGGGAATCCAGATCTGTGGCACCCGATATTTGGTGGTGAGAAACCTATGGACTTTGCCTTCTTGAATGCTGTCGCCAAGTCCAATACCTTTCCGCCCTATGACCCCTGGTTAGCAGGTGCATATCAGAACTATTACTATTTCGGGCATGTAATGGTAAGCAGTGTCATGCTTCCCTTAAAGGTGGTCCCGGCTGTGGCGTACAATATCGCACTTGCCATGTTCGTCTATCTCATTGGGACAAGTGCATTTGGTGCAGCGACCACACTATTCGAGTCGACAAGGAGATCGTTGTTTGACGAAGGTAATAAGGCACGCACATCGCAACTGATTATGGCAGGCACGGCAGCGGCACTATTGGCCGTTGTATTGGGAAATCTGGGGCAGTTGATACTCATTGGCCGCGGCTTGATGCGACTCGGTGGCGAAGGTTTATGGATTATTCGATTGGTCAGAGGTTTGGTTGAGGTTGTTAGTGGCGCTTCACTTCCAGTGTATCTCGGATCATGGTATTGGGATGCAACACGTATAATCCCGGCAGGACCAGGAGAGGCAGGTCCGATCACTGAATTCCCGTTCTTCTCTTTCCTCTATGGTGATCTACATGCTCATCTGATGAACATGCCGCTGGTGATATCAATTGTGCATTGGTCCACAGCCATAATCGCATTGCCTATATTGGTGCGCCGGAGACTCGGAGATGGCATCAAGCTGGCATGGATACCAGCGATATTTATTGCCAGCCTTTCCCTGGGACTGATTCGAGCAACAAATTCATGGGACTATCCCATTGCTGCAATTCTGATCGTTTCTGCACTCGCGGTAGCAATGTCGCTGTCAAAGGGGAAGGCAATACATCGATTAGTCGTTTTTATCATTGTCTCTGCAGTGGTTTTGATCTTGAGTAATATCTCAATTGCGCCGTTTCTTCGGCATTTTCAACCTGCGTACACCGATATTCAAATTTGGAGGGGGTCAACATCGCCGATTTGGGCGTATCTATTGGTATTTGGATTGTTCCTCTTCATTCTATTACCCGCATTATTCATCGCCTACAGAGAACAAGCGAAAGCTATTGATCGCAGTAATGCATCACCAATTAAAATGAGGACAGTTGCTGTTGCCGCTGCTTTGGTTTGGGTCTTGGCATCAACCATTCTGCTATCGATAGGTGTAAAGATTGCGCCTTTGGTTCTTGTAATTGCGATTGCTGCTGGCTTGCTGGCACTTTATCCCAGTGACAGAGTTGGAGTTCGAATTGCCATGGGTCTACTGGCAGGTTGCTTAGTGGTCTCACTAGGGGTTGAAGTCATAGTTCTGTCCGGTGACATTAGCCGTATGAACACTGTTTTCAAGTTCTACAGTCAAATTTGGATGTTACTCAGTGTGGCAGCGGGAGCAGTTCTGCCTTTTGTGAACCGAGAGCTGAGAGGTATAAACAGATCAGCATTCCGTATTTGGATAGTT
>JBDLKB010000196.1:0-3280 GCA_039714055.1 Chloroflexota bacterium | reverse complement strand
GCAAGACGTAATCTACCATACCTGAGTGTGACCTCTAATCTATGACCAGAATCGCTCGATTGAAACCTGGGCGAAGATGCGGCATTGATTCCAAGGTCCGACCCAGGATACACCTGTATTGTAGCTAATAGATCATCTTGTGGGCTGAGAACACTCAAAACCGACTGTGCGTCAGTTCCGCTCACGACTGTTGTACCGACACTCAATTCAAGCGGAGCATGTTGTGCGAGGAGGAGCCTGGGATCATTCCGTGGTCGTTCTACTTGCGTAGCTCCTTCCTGCCCCTGCAATACCATATTCAACGGCACGGTGGCTTGATCTATCCACCTCATTACTCCTAGGGGTGTACCGACAAGAACAACTGCGAAAATGATGAATGCTGCTGCCAGGATGGTCCAGGCGAGTCTTACCCGATCTTTCATAAAAGTTTAATTTCGAATTTTGAATATTCGTCCGTGAACTCGGACCAAGTCACAATGATATCATTAACTTGGGATGAACGTGTACCTATCCACAATAAGCGGATAAATCTATCAACGTTCTCCTGTTTGCCTCCTGCTACTACTTCTACCTTGTCTCTCTCAAATAGATTGCGAGCAAAGCCAACAATGTTGTTGCTTATTGCCAGATTGCGAACATGCCACCTCATTCCGACGCCTTGAACACGCCCCACAAGAGTTATGTGAGCTTGCACCTGATCCGAGGAATCAGTAACTGAAACACTCTGAGAATTACTGTTCATATTCCTGTTTGCTACTGTACAGCATACTCTTGATCCTTTCAATATATTTTGAGGCATCTCTGTCGCGTGGTTCAACTGCCTTGGCGCGTTCGAAATGTTCCAGAGCAAAACCCAATTGTCCACGATCCAAATGTATCAACCCAATATTGTAATTCACACTTGGTGCTGATGGGTCCAACTCAATGGCACGCATAAAGGCATTGATTGCTTTTATTTGATTCTCCGGTGAAGCTGTTTCTCTATTGCCCAGAATTGCAGCTCCCATATTGATCCAGGCTTTACTATGTAACTCGTCTATTTCTACCGCTTCTTCGAGGAAAACTACTGCTTCTTCATACCGTTCAAGCATGATCAATATTCCACCTAGGGTAACTAACACATCGATGTCTCCTGGTGACACGCTATTCAGTTGTGTAAGAATATCAACAGCTTCTTCTGGTTTTCCTTGTTGCAAGCGTTGAATGGCGGTTCCTAAATCAACATTCTCGGAATCTCTGCTTCTCGACCTTGTTGTATTCATTTGATTTCATCACCATGTTGTGATCGTGTGCCTACTGTAATCCACACTGTGATAAGAACCGGAGCGCACAGTAGCGCAACCCATAGTGTAATGTATGCGTCGTTCTGAGATGCACTGGTTTTGGATGCTCTTGCCAATAACCATTCCTGCCAATTGCTTTCCAGTTGATCAATTGAGATGTCTAATATTCTAGAGACACCATCGCCGCAATTGGCTGCGTTCTCATGCGCCTTGATTAGTCTCCCTACAATGTCACTCCCATATGTCTGTTGCAGGTATGCTACCAATGACATAGATTGCTCACCAGCCAGAGAACGTGCTTTCTTGTCGATTGGAAACGCACGGCATAGGTTCTTGATTGGAATCAGTTCTCGATCATGCAAAGCATCTATCAATGTTGGAGGTGCGGATAATGCTCGATTAGGCATACTTCCAAGCGCAAGACCCTCATGAATCCACATTGGCGTGTTATTAGTTCCAGCGGCAACTCGCGCAGCAGCAAGATGCACAAGTTCGTGAGTAATAGTCTCTAGAACCCAACTACTGCTGACACCATTCTCTTCTGTTGTCACAATAATCAAACCCGAATCTGGATAAGTTACGCCTTGCCAGTCGGGAACTTCAGAATCAATAATCTGTTGAATGTTGTTCCCGGCTTCATATACAACAATCGTAGAGTCCGAGGAAACCGGTCCTAAAGCGGCTCCAATATACTCGTTGCTGTCTTCCACCTGTTGCCAGACCAAAGATCCCAGCTCGTTGTTATCTTTGGTCCAATAGATCGACAGACCGTTTCTCTCAATCAACCGCCAAGCGTAGCGGTCATCCACAAGCATATATGACCGCTCAGGTGTGTGTGATTGAGCCCCGGTCGTATCAGTTATTTGCCACCAGTAATGCAGTTCAGAGAACGGCACTAATGGGTAGTGTGAGACATCAAGAAACAGTCTCACTTGAATCTCGGCAATTCCATCCATATTTGGCAAGTCTACCGGAATGAATTGCGTTCCAAGTGCGCTAGTGATAACCAGACCGAGTTCCGATATATGTTCGGCGTTGGTGATTGAAGCCTGTATTGACAGGCTTGTGCCCGGGATAAACTCGAATTCTATGTCATCAATGCTGATTTGCGAATCAGGTTGTGAAACAGTAGCAATAGGAAACAAGATAAAGAGTAATACCCACCCATTTAATACTGACTGGCGTCTCACCACCAATTCACTTCTTCTGCTTGTTCATCGTCAGACATCACCCCATGACTTCCGCCTGCAAGTGATATTCTATTTATGGCAGAAATTGCATCATCTCCTAACAGAAGGTCATCAATAAACCTACTTAGAAAGGGCAGGGTGTGTGCATTGCCGATCTCGGCAAGTGAATTCATGGCGGACCGGCGCAACTCAATTTCGTCCTCAACTACAACGCGTTTTAATGTGTTGCTCGCTGACTCCAATTGCAACTCTCCAGCAGCGACTACAGCCTGGTATCTCATACCAATGTCTTCATTCTCGAGTTCGGAAAGAATATGTGAGCTGTACCTTTCATCTCCACTTCGCCCCATGGCTGTGATTGCACTTGTCTTCAAGATCTGCGATTCATTCCCATAGAAAGATGAAATGAGATCACGAACAGGATTCGCGTCGACGTAGGCAACTGATTCGAGTGCTTTAGCTCGAATCAGATCTTCGGTGCTGTCATCTTCAACAATGCCTAGCAAACCATGCAGTAGCATATCGTGTATCTGCGGATCGTATTCACCAAGTTCTGCTCGGAGCACGAATTGTCCAAGAGCATCCGCAGCACTTGCTCGAATAGCTGTGTCCGACTCTTTCGACATTACATTTAATAGAGGTTTGATCAAGGTTACTTCTTCAGACTCATAGACTGATGATATTGTTAATCTCTTAACGTCAGGATCAGAATCTGACAAGCAGATATTCAAGACAGAGTCAAAATCAGTAGTGTTATCGGATATACTCAGCTCGGAGAGGTCGCGAATAAACATCCGCCTACGCTCT
>JBDLKB010000195.1:0-3299 GCA_039714055.1 Chloroflexota bacterium | reverse complement strand
GGTCCCAAGACACCCGGTGTTGGCTTTGGTTCCGGAATTGAACGCATCATTCTCGGCTTAAGAGCAGCCGGTATTGAGCCTGAAGGTGGCACTGCGCTGCCAGTATTCATCGCCTATATGGGACACGAGGCAAAAGCCAAAGCGGTGGATATCGTCTTTGAGCTTCGCGATAAAGGTATTGGCACTCGGATTGCTTTTGCTCTGGATCGGCGCAGCCTCAAGTCGCAGATGCGTGAGGCGGGAAGACACGAAAGTCGATTTGTATTGATCATTGGCGAGTCGGAGTTGGAGAGCGGCGAGATTCAGGTGCGTGATATGGTCAATCATTCGCAACACGCAGTTCCCTTTCCTGAGATTGCCGCTTGGTTGGAGGCGCGGGGGATCAAATGACACCGCAAGCTATAAACACTGTCGGGCTACTCTTTCATCCACATAAGCCAGTCTCGAAGGAATTGGCAGACGAAATCGGTTTGTGGTTTCAGAGCCATGGAGTAACTACCTGGACCGCCTCAAGCTGGGATGAAGCTGCAGTGACCGAAAAAATGGCAGGCACCGACCTTGCGGTTACGCTGGGCGGGGATGGTTCCATGCTTCGCGGAGCCCGGATGGTGTACCCGAACGAGGCTCTGTTGGTCGGTGTCAATTTGGGTCGGGTAGGATTCCTCACTGAATGCTCTCCTTCCACCTGGCAGGACACGCTTGATCGCATTCTTCGCTTGGACTATTGGGTGGAGAATCGCATGATGATTCGAGCGGAAACTGTGCGAGGGAATCAAGTCTTGGCAAGTCATACTGCATTAAATGACGTAGTGATCAGCCGGGGAACGCTGGCGCGTGCTATCCAACTGGAGACATGGGTGGATGACGGTTTTCTTACCCGCTATTTTGCCGATGGTTTGATAGTATCTACCGCCACTGGTTCGACTGCGTACTCGCTAGCGGTGGGCGGTCCGATTCTTCCGCCCGAGTTGCGCAATATTCTCATCATTCCTATCGCACCTCATCTCACCATGGATCGCGCCGTAGTACTGGCAGATGGGGCAAAAGTGACTACGACAGTGGATTCCTATCACGGTGCCATCTTGACTGTTGATGGGCAGTTTGAGTTCGAATTGCAGACTGGAGACAGTGTCATTGTTCGCGCCTGTCACAAAGACATTCGCTTTGCCCGAGTGCGACCTCGGGGTTACTTTTATCGCGATCTCCTCGACCGGCTGGTCCCCGCTGATTCTCCTGGTAACACTAGCCCATGAACGATGCACGATTGCGAACTCTGCTGCGTCAAGCGGAAAGGTCGCGCCGTCTAGGCAAGACCCAGGCTGCAGTTAATCTGTACCGTGACCTGGTGAACAGATACCCCGACTCAGCAGAGGCTTGGAGTGGCCTCAGCCAGGTTACTCAGCACGAAGATGAAAGAATTCAGGCGCTCGAACGGTTGGCGCAACTAGCTCCTGACATGGCAGTCGGTCAAGAAGAACATGATAAAGTGGCTCCAACAACTGTTTCCATCCAAACCACCGAATCCTTTCCCTCCGACTCGGAGCAAATTGAATCCGACGCCAAACAGGATGCGATAAAGGTGGAGATTCCCGAATCAGACACTACAGTAAGTCAGGTGTTTGAGATTGAGCCAGAGACAATTGATGAAGGCGCTGGGACCTGCTACGTTCATCCTTCTCGCGCAACATATTTACGCTGCAACAAGTGCAGCCAGCCGATCTGTATCCAATGCGCTGTCAAGACTCCAGTTGGATACCGATGCAAGAATTGCGTTAACGCGCAGCAGGCGGTGTTCTACGATGCCACAATACGGGATTATGTTCTGGCAATTATTGTTGGAATACCCCTCGCTGTACTCGCAACAGCTCTGACATCTCGCATCGGCTGGTTGACGTTGATCATAGCTCCATTCGTCGGTATGGGGGTAGCTGAGCTCATACGATTGGTGGCTCGCAGAAGAAGAGGGCGTGCGCTTCCCATCATTGCTGCCAGTTGTATCGTTATTGGGGCTCTGCCCGTGCTAGTGACAAATACTCTGATGTCGATAAGCAGTCAGATCATCTGGCTCTTGGCATACATAGTACTGGCGGCAATCTCCGCTTTCCGGCACCTGAGGTAATAATGCATGCTGCTTGAATTGTGGGTCCGCGACTTTGCCATTATTGATTCACTGCATGTGAAGCTCGAGCCAGGAATGACGGTGCTCACTGGCGAGACCGGTGCGGGCAAGTCAATCATCGTCGATGCAGTCAATTTGCTCCTGGGAGGACGTGCTGACAGCGACATGGTTCGCACTGGAGCGAAACACGCGCAAATAGAGGGACGATTCAACCTATTCCAGCATACTCTAGCACGTTCAATTCTTGAGCGCGAAGCACTCGTCGGTGACGATCCAGACCGCCTTCTTCTCACTAGAGAAGTACGTACTAGTGGGAGGAGCGCGAGCCGGGTCAACGGACGCTTGGTGAACCTGTCATTGCTGCGCGAAATCAGCGCCGGTATGGTCGACATTCATGGACAGAGTGAACATCTTTCACTTAAGCGAACCAGGGAACATCTCTTTTTGCTGGATAAATACGCTGAACTGGATGCTGTGCGAGATCAATTCGCTGCTCATGTTGTGCGGTTGAATCAAGTACGTTCTGATTTGAACAAACTGGTTCAGGACGAGCGCACTCTGGCGCAGCGCGTTGATCTACTGCAATATCAGATAAATGAGATCAACCAGTCGGGTCTTGAAGATGGGGAGGACAATCTGCTAGAGGAAGAGCGTTCGCGCTTGGCGAACGCGGAGCAATTGGCATCTCTGGCGGAGCAAGCGCGAGCAATGCTCGAGCAAGAGATTGACTCGGTTCCAGCAGTGCAGGATTCGCTTGGTCATGTTGCGCGTTCTCTGTCTGCTTTGGCTCGCATCGATGCAAGCCAGGTCACAGCCGCAGAAACGGCTAATCAATTGGCAGCACTGACTGATGAGTTGATCTCTACCTTGCGTGATTACCGCGAGAGCATCGAGTTCAACCCCCAACGGCTGCATGATGTCGAAGAGCGGCTCGAGTTCATTCGTCGCTTGAAACGGAAATATGGTGATACGTTAGAACAAATCGCACAGTATGCCCGCGATGCTGAGAGCGAATTGGAGAACATCAGCCACAGCGAAGAACGTATCATCCAACTCGAAGAAGAACAGACAGAGTTGCTACAGGTCATAGGCGAAGAAGGGTGGGCGTTATCGCAGAAACGCCGTGAAGCAGCAGAACGCCTGAGTAAAGCAGTGGTGGACGAGTTGGAAAGCTTGAGTA
>JBDLKB010000194.1:0-3302 GCA_039714055.1 Chloroflexota bacterium | reverse complement strand
ATCAATCACATTAGCGGACAGTGGATTGGATGTAACACTGGTGGAAAAGTCCGAGTCACTAGGCGGGAATTTGCGTCACGTATATTTTCTTGCTGAAGGTTTGAATCCTCAACGTCTATTGCGTGATCTGATAAATCGGGTAAGAGGTCACCATCGCATACAAGTTATCACCCGCGGCACGGTCAATAAGGTTAGTGGCTCTCTAGGCCAGTTCAAGTCAGTAATTGTGCAGCAATCCGAATTTGGCGAGCTGAGTAATATTGATATTGAGCATGGAGTGGTGATCATTGCTACCGGTGGCGTCGAAGGCAGCACAAATCAATACCTACGCTCTGAAGATGATAGAGTGATCACTCAATTGGAGCTTGAGGATTGGTTGATCCACGATCCTGAGAAGATCATGCGCCTCAATAATCTGGTAATGGTCCAGTGTGTAGAGGCTCAGGAGATCGGTAGATTCTACTGCTCCAGAACCTGCTGTACCAGCACCATGAAGAATGCCATTCGGCTCAAGATGATGAATCCCGATTGCCAGGTAACCGTTCTCTATCGCGATATCATCACCTATGGTTTTCGTGAGCAATACTATACTGAAGCTAGAGAACGAGGAGTCGTGTTTGTTCGCTATTCCGAAGACAATTCACCCGTCGTTGAAAGCCTCAATGGCAAACTTCAGGTGACAATTGAGGATCCTTCGTTATCTAATCGGCAATATCAGCTTCCCGCGGACCTATTGTGCCTCAGTATGCCCATTGTGCCTTCTGAAGGCACAGAACGCATAGCAGATCTTTTCGGTGTACCTCTATCAGATGAGGGCTTTTATCTGGAAGCCGACCTAAAGATGCGTCCCATGGATTTTGTCAACGAAGGCATCTTTATGTGTGGAATGGCGCACTACCCCCGATTTATCGAAGAATCGATAGCTAGTGCTCAAGCTGCTGCTGGACGCGCTATCACTATTCTGAGCCAACAGCCGATGTTCGTTGGTGGCATCATCGCGGAGGTTGATCCTGATCTTTGTGTGGGTTGCCTGACATGTGTAAGGACCTGCCCTTTTACCATTCCCAAGATCAAGTTCGATCGAGCTGGTGTTGGTGAGCTGGGCGGGTATGCCTGGATTGATCCTGCATTGTGCCAAGGATGTGGTACTTGCACTGGAGAGTGCCCCGCAACCGCTATCAATCTGGTCAACTTCACTGACGAGCAGATGTTAGGCGATCCTTCCTGGCTAGGTTCCTGGCTTCCAGATTCAACTAGCGAGATTCATCAAACGAGTGAACTTGCTGACTTGACCCCCGAGATGAGTGACTAGCGAGACGGCATTTATGACAGAAATCATTGTCTCAGACCAAACCAAAGAATTCGAACCAGAACTGACGGTATTTACCTGCAACTACTGTGCATATATGGCTGGTGACACTGCGGGTGCGCTGCGAATCCAATATCCTGCCAACATCAAGGTAATCAGGATGCCGTGTACGGGTAAAATCGACGTGCGCTACATCATGGCAGCCTTCGAGGAAGGAGCCGATGGTGTATATATCACTGCTTGTCCTATTGGCACCTGCCATCATGTGCGCGGCAACGAACGGGCACGTGCTCGAGTGGGACTGGCAAAACACCTTCTAGAAGATATCGGCTTGGGTGCTGACCGTGTAGAGATCTTTTTCATATCCGCCGGTCAGGGCGCACTCTATGCTATGAAAGCTAAAGAAATGACCGAGCGAATTCGAAAACTTGGTCCCAATCCTCTGCGCAATAACGGTAGGTGACCGAAAGCACCACGTGCGTGGGCAGTTTGTGCTATTTACGCCTCGCCGTGGATGAATCAGAATGAGTATGAGGCACGGTGCATGTTGCGCCCTCCATAATCCTTGACGATGAGTACAAGTATCGAAACAAAGATGCCGACCGGGGCAGTAATGGTTGTAGGCGGTGGTATTGCTGGAATGCAGGCATCGCTTGACTTGGCCGACCAGGGTTTTCGCGTATACCTGGTAGAGTCCAAGACCGCCATTGGTGGTCACATGGCTCAACTTGACAAGACATTCCCCACTAATGACTGCTCAATGTGTACCATCAGCCCGAAATTAGTTGATGTTGGGCGGCATCAGAATATCAATCTGCATACTGGCACGGAGATAGTTGATCTCACTGGAGAACCCGGTAGTTTTACCGTTCAACTGCGACAGAAACCGCGTTACATTGACCTTGACAAGTGCGTAGGCTGCGGTGATTGTGCCGATGTCTGCCCTGTGATCCTACCAGATCAATTCGATGAGAACCTTAGCACGCGCAAAGCTGCGTTCAAGCTGTATCCGCAGGCGGTTCCGAACGCCTACGCCATTGAGAAACTTGGAATTGCGCCTTGTCGAGATGCATGCCCCTCAGGACAAAGAGCGCAAGGCTATATTGCGCTGATCCGTGAAGGCAGATACCAAGATGCCCTCCGGGTGATTAAGGAAGATAACCCATTCCCTGGGATCTGTGGAAGGATATGTAACCATCGCTGTGAAGATGCGTGCAGCAGGGGCAAAGTTGACGAAGCGGTGAATATCAGGGCGCTCAAACGGTTTGTTACTGATAAGGTCTACTCTGAACCACGTGTTACAGTCGATGCATGCGAAACTGTTTATTCAGAGCGAGTTGCCATCGTGGGAGCTGGTCCTTGTGGCTTAACCGCTGCTCAAGACCTAGCACTGGAAGGCTATAAGGTCACTGTACTCGAAGCTCTACCTGTCGCTGGAGGTATGTTAAGAGTTGGTGTACCAGAGTATCGCCTCCCGGTTGACATCATTGAGCGCGAAGTGCAGGACATCGTTGATCTTGGTGTGGAGATCAAATTGAATCACCAGGTCCAAGACCTTGATGTACTTTTCGACGAGGGATATCAAGCAGTCTTGATCGCGGTTGGGGCTCATGAAGGAATTCGTCTTCCTATTCCAGGATCCAATCTGGATGGAGTACTGGTAAACACCCTTTTCTTGCGCGATGTTAGATTGGGGACACTGGATTATGAACGGTTAGGACGAGTGCTAGTGCTTGGTGGAGGAAATGTTGCCATAGACTGTGCTCGAACTGCAGTTCGACTTGGAGCCGAGTCCGTAGAAATGGCGTTTCTAGAATCGCGAAACGAGATGCCGTCTCACGAATGGGAAGTGCAAGCGGCACAAGACGAAGGTATCAAGTTGCATCCCAGTCGGACCTTTGACCGCATTCTTGGAAACAACCAAGGACATGTCACTGGAGTTGAATGCCAGTCTGTTCGTTCCTTTGCCTTTGATGCAACTGGGCGGCTAGAG
>JBDLKB010000193.1:0-3318 GCA_039714055.1 Chloroflexota bacterium | reverse complement strand
CAAGTTGATCAGACCAGGAATAGTGATCAATTCGGAGATACCCTGTATGCCCTGATGCAAGACATCGTCTGCTATTCTGAATGCTTGAGAGAGCGAGATCCGACGATCGGTTAGTTCAAGGAGACGGTCGTTTGGAATGACAATCAGGGTGTCAACTTCCTCCTTGAGCTTATCGATCCCGGATGCAGCAACCTGAGCACGTCGAGAGCCTTCGAAGGTAAACGGCTTGGTTACTACGCCAATGGTCAGGGCACCGATCTCACGCGCAACCCGAGCTACGATTGGTCCGGCACCAGTTCCTGTTCCACCGCCCATCCCGGCGGTAACGAAAACCATATCCGAACCGTCAAGTGCAGTTTCGATCTCACCCGCTGATTCTTCCGCTGCTTTCTCACCCTTGACAGGATCACCGCCAGACCCCAGTCCACGGGTAAACGAGTCACCTATACGAATCCGTTGTGGCGCATCGGAGAGCATCAATGCTTGGGTATCAGTGTTGATGCCGATGAATTCGACACCCAAGAGTCGTTCCTCGATCATGCGGTTGACAGCGTTACAGCCACCGCCTCCAACTCCGACTACCTTAATCTGCGCGAAATTCTCGATTTGGGGTGCTGGTTGCATAATAGTCCTCTTTAGATCAATGTTGCTTTTTGTCCTGGTCTCGGGTCGTAATGTGATGCAAATTGTTCTAATACGTCGCTCTCAATGAGCCATTTGTTGGCGAAACGTATAGCGGGAAGTTTGCCCTGCCGGATGAGGCGACGAACCGACTCTGGATGAATCTTGAGCCTAACGGCTGCATCTTGCACGTCGCTGTAACTGTCTAAGATGTTCTTTTTGGACATAGTTTTGTTGTACTATCCCACAAGTGTTGTAAAGATACAACAATTAGATCAATATGTCAAGCAATTCGAAACATATGTTGCAGTATGCATTCTCAGCTTGACTAGCACTTGTAGGTGGATAGAATGCGACGTATGTCCGAACTGCAGATGATCTATGAAATTCTAGTTGCTGACTACGGCGAACCCCAGTGGAGAGTTCATCTTGAGCCATTGGATGAGCTTATATCCACAATCCTTAGTCAAAACACCAATGATGTCAATCGCGATCGAGCATTTGCCCGCTTAAAGGATAGATATAACAATTGGGAACTGGTAGTGAACGCGCCAACTGAAGAGGTTGCAGAAACAATTCGTCCTGCAGGGCTAGCAAATCGCAAGGCACCACGCATAAAGAATGCACTTGAAGCAGTCAAGAGAGAATGTGGCGATTATTCACTTGAATTCCTGAGGGAAATGGAATTGGGGGAGGCAAGAAGCTGGTTGTTGTCTCTTCCGGGAGTTGGTCCCAAGACTGCGGCAATAGTGCTGTTGTTCGGCTTTGGCAGACCTGCTTTTCCAGTGGATACACACGTTCACCGCGTCACCCGACGGCTAGGAGTTATAAGCGAGAACACAAACGCAGAGAGAGCGCATCAAGTGCTGGAAAAACTGATACCGCCAGAGCAGTATTACGTCTTTCATCTTAACCTGATCTCCCATGGTCGGGCAGTCTGCCGCGCGCGAAATCCTCAATGTGTCAGGTGCTCACTAGCGACTATCTGTAAATATAATCTCGCTCTTGGGACCCTTGACTAAATCCTAACCGGTAATTTCCAAAATAAACATTGACTTAATTGACCGAGTAAGTGCTCTGTGGTAACATTCTTAACATATCATTATCATTGACTGGCAGCGCTGGTCCCCATAATTATTCTTTCATTCAATAGCTAGCGCGTACAACCTTTTGGCTGGCCTGTCATTCATTCAATTATGGAGTTATAATGAGCCTCGACTTTAAGCTGCGCATTGGAGGGATGATATTCTTTGCCATCCTTCTCGGATGGTTTGGGAGCGCATTAACCCCGTTTATTAGTCACAGTGAAAATTTCAATGTTGTGGTGTTTGGGTTGTTGGGCGCACTAGTGGGTTTGATCCTCACACCACGTATTTTTCTGCCACCGGCTCGACAGTTACGCAAGGCAGTGACCCAAGTTCCCATCCACGGTCTATTATCGATTGCAGTCGGTCTAGTTGTCGGTCTTATCGCTGGAGCGCTAGCTGCAATTCCACTATCGCAGTTGCCTGGTCCATTCGGACAATATCTTCCAGTAATAGTGACAGGTTTGCTAGCATATCTGGGAATGTCGATCATGATTGTGCGGCAGGCAGATGTCGCAAAAGTAACAAAGTCCCTCGCTGGAATCAAATCACATCCAGATAAATCGAGTGCCAGTAGGGGGGTGCTGATAGATACAAGTGTGATTATCGATGGCAGGGTGGTGGATATTGCCCGAACAGGTTTCATCCAGGGGCCCCTAATGGTGCCTACATTTGTGCTGAACGAACTGCAATACGTAGCTGATAGCGCAGAGAAAATGCGCCGGCAGCGTGGACGGCGGGGTCTGGAGCTGTTGCAGCGGTTGCAGAATGACCCAACGGTACCGCTGCAAATTACTGATATGGACGTTGAAGGCACGCAAAACGTGGATGACAAGTTGGTGCTTCTCGCCCGGCGCATTGGAGTACCTATCCTTACCAATGACTATAACCTCAACCGAGTGGCTGACATCCAGGGTGTAACAGTATTAAATATCAATGAGCTTGCCAATGCGGTTCGCGCGGTGTATCTGCCGGGTGAGGAATTGCGAGTGCGTATCATTCAGCAAGGAAAGGAACGAGGACAAGGCGTTGGATACCTAGATGATGGCACTATGGTAGTGGTGGACGATGGCGAACAGTATCTGGACGCTGATGTCGATACAGTGGTCACCAAAGTTCTTCAGACAGCAGCAGGGCGCATGATATTCGCCCGAATGGTCTAGTCGCCAGCCAATTTAACCAGCAACTCGCCTATTACTCATCCCAGTGCAATCGAGGAAAGAAACATGGCTTTGACAGTTTATAACGTGCTCTCCAGAAAGAAGGAAGAGTTCAAACCAATCGAAGATGGATTGGTGACCATGTACGTGTGTGGCCCTACCGTTTATGACCACAGCCACGTGGGACATGCCAAACTGTATGTCTCAATGGACATCATTGTGCGCTATCTCCGTTATCTTGGGTATAAGGTGCTCTACGTGCAGAATATTACTGATGTAGGGCACCTGCTCGACACAGGTGAGGATCGCATTGCCAAGGGTGTGCGTCGTGATCAGGTTCAACCGATGGAACTGACGGAGCGCTTCACCCGTGAGTACTTTGAGGATATGGACGCATTGGGTGTAGTAAGGCCCAATATCTCTCCCCGAGCCTCGGGTCACATCCCGGAACA